>WGSR01000226.1 GCA_014871545.1 Collinsella sp.
AGGTGTTTGAGGTCATGGTGCCCAACAGCCGCTTTAGCCAGGGCAATATGGCGCGTCTTGCCACGGTGCTTACCGCCAACCCGGGCGGCGACCGCGTGGAGATCTTTATCGAGCAGGTGGACGGGCGCGTACTGCGTGCCGAGGTGCCGGCCAAGGTCAATGCGCGCTCGATTCCACTGCTGGCCGAGGCCAAGGCCATTGTGGGCAACCAGGGCCGCGTGACGGTTATCTAAAATGATTTTGCTGGGGTAGCTAATTTGGGACGGGGCTATTTTAGCTACCCTTTGACTGACGGCGAATGAGCCAGGGTCGGAATACATCTCAACCGACATATGGGGGTAGCTAAAATAGCCCCGTCCCAAATTAGCTACCCTGTGTGGATTGGAGGAAGTGATGGCGCAGGGGACGTTTGTGCAGGCGCTTCGCAAAGAGGCGGCGTTGAGCGGCACCTTTATGAAGGGGCGTTCGCTCATGCTCAACGGCGCCGTGCTGTCGATTGAGGACAGCGGCTCGCGCTTCTCCAAAAACGTGACGGTTGAGGGCTCGGTGCGCGGTTCGCGCGGCGACCTGTACAAGACGCATGTGGCGCTCGACATGGACGAGCACGAGGTGATCGACTACGACTGCGATTGCCCCGCCGCCTATCGTTACCCCGGTATGTGCAAACACGCCATCGCCACAGCGCTGGCATACCTGGACGCCAGCGGCATTGAGCCTGTTGAGGGGCTGCGCACACCGGTTCGCACGTTTACGGCGCAGCCGAAACAGCCCGTTCGCACCGCGCCCAAAGCGCCGGCCGTCAACCCCAACTTTCCCTTTCCGGCGCCCGTCCCCACGAGCCCCAGCCTCATGGCGGCACTCTCCGATCTTTCGGACGCGCGCATGGATGAGCTGGCGAGCATGCGCCGCAAGCTTGCCGGTGCCGTTGATCCCGACGCCCCCAAAGCGGCGTTGGAGCCCTCGCTGGTGCCGTACTACAATCCACTGTTTGCCGACCGCTTTAGCTGGGCGCTCGAGTTCCGCATTCGCTGCGGTTCGGTGTCCTACGTGGTCAAGGATATCGACGGCATGGCCGACGCCTATGTTCGAGGCGGCACCTTCTCGTACGGCAAGAAGCTCACGTTTGTCCATACGCCCGAAGCCTTCGAAGACGTGTCGACAAAGCTGCTCAACCTTGTCGTGACGACAGTTGCCTATCTCGATGACATCACAAGCTCGCGTTCGGCGTCGTACGACTTTGCCCGCAGTGGTTTTGTCGCCGAGCGTCAGTTGCCGCTGTCCGAGCATAGCATCGTATATGTGCTGGACCTGTTGCGCGGCCAGACCATCTCTTTTGAGCCCGCCTGGTCGCGGGGGACGACGACGCATCGCACCTATGACGTGGCGGTTGAGATGCCTCCGGAAGGGGAGGACGAGGCACTGTCTAAGCGCCCACCGCTCCTTGCCTCCAAAATCGCGCCGGCGGCTGGTGGCAGCTACGATCTGCGCCTGCCGGCCGATGCATACTGCTTTGCTTCGGGCGACATTGCCTATCTGGTCGACACCCGCCGTGCGCGCCGCGCCGATGTAGCGTTTGCCCAGCATGCGGCGCCGTTCCTATCGCGCTTACTGCCCTGTCGCACGCCGGTCCATATCGCTGTCGACCAGGTGGGGGAGTTCTGTCGTATGGCGCTGCCCATTTTGCGCGACTACACCGACCTTACCGCGCCCGCCGCGCTCGATACCGTGGCGCCCGAGCCGAGCTTTGCTATGGCGATCGGCGTCGACGATGGGCTTGTGACCTGCAAAATTACGGTTACCTACGGCGACTGGTCGGCAGATCTCTTTAGCCTGGGCGCTCCGGGCAGTCTCTTCGAAGAGCAACGCCCCGGTGTGCCGCCCCGCGACGAGGTGGCAGAGTTTCGTGTTATGGACACGGCGGCCCTGTACTTCGACTTTTACGAGGGCGGTCTGGCGTTTGAGGAGCGCGATGACGAGAGCCTGTTCCGCTTGCTGACCGAGGGCCTGTCTGCCCTGTCCGAGCTGGGCGAGGTCATGCTCAGCGACCGCCTGCGCCAGGTCTCGGTCCGCCCTGCGCCCAAGCTTTCGGTGCGTGCAACCGTCAAGAGTAACCTGCTCGACGTCGAACTGGGTGCGAGCGGGCTTTCGGCGGCAGACCTTGCCATCTATCTGGACTCCTACAAGCGTCACCAGACGTTTGCGCGTCTCACGTCGGGCGACATCATTCGCCTGGACGAGGGAGCGCGCGCCGCGTTTGGCCTTGCCGAGGACCTGGGCGTCGATGCCGTCGACCTGCTCGACGGCGTGTCGCTTCCCGCGTCGAGTACCCTGTTCGTCGACAACATGCTTGCGCGCACGCCTGCGCTCGAAGCCGATCGCGACGCTGCATTCCGTCGCACCGTCGAGCGCTTGGATACGCTCGGCAAGATGGACTTTACGGTGCCGGTCTCGCTCAAGGCCACGCTGCGCGGCTATCAGGTCGACGGCTACCAGTGGCTTGGCTCGCTCGAGCACCTGGGCCTCGGCGGCATCTTGGCCGACGATATGGGCCTGGGCAAAACGCTGCAGATGATCGCGCATATCCTGGCGCGCGTGGAAGCGGGGGACACTAAGCCCACGCTTGTGGTGTGCCCTGCGTCGCTTGTGTACAACTGGACCGCCGAGCTGGAGCGCTTTGCCCCGTCGCTCGATGTGTGCGCCATTGTGGGCGCCAAGGCTCAACGCCGTGTGCAGATCGCCGGCGTGGCCGAACATAACGTGGTTGTAACGTCGTATGACCTTATGCGGCGCGATATCGACGAGTACGTCGAGCAGGACTTTGCCCGCGTGGTGCTCGACGAGGCCCAGTACATTAAAAATCCGCTCACGCAGGTGGCGCGCGCCGCCAAGCGCCTGCCTGCCGGCGTGCGTTTTGCCCTGACGGGCACGCCCATCGAAAACCGCTTGTCCGAGCTCTGGAGCATCT
>WGSR01000227.1 GCA_014871545.1 Collinsella sp.
GCAGAGGAGCTCGAGAGTCCCGCATGGGTGCAGGAGATGGTGCAATGCCCGACCTATGCCGAGGGCGAGCTCGAGTACGAGGTCTTGCGCCGGGTGGGCAAAGCCGCCTGCGACGAGGTTGCCGAAGGCCGGCGTCAGACCGATGACTATCGCGACTATATCGAGAGCTGGGTCCACGAGGCCAAGCTGCCCCTGGCGGCGGCCCATCTAATTTTGGAAAACCTGGACGGCAGCGAAGACGACCTGTCGCGCGTGGATGACCTGGGTCGCGAGCTGGCTCGCGTGGAGCGCTATATCGACCAGGCGCTGTACTACGCGCGCTCGGAAGTCGTGGAGCGGGACTACCTGATTCGCCGCTGGGATCTCAAGACCTTGGTGACGGGCGCGATTAAAGCCAACGCGCGCGAGCTCATCGCGGCGCACGTGGCCCCGGTGTGCGAGAACCTCGACTTCGAGGTCTTTACCGACGAGAAGTGGCTCGAGTTTATTCTGGGCCAGCTTATTCAGAACAGTATTAAATATGCGCGCGAGGACGGCGCGAAGATCGTGTTTTCGGGTGCGTTGCTGGACGAGGGCCTGGCAAGCGAGCGCATCGAGCTTACCGTCGCGGACAACGGCTGCGGCGTGAGCGCGGCCGACCTGCCGCGCGTGTTCGAGAAGGGCTTTACCGGCGACAACGGCCGCACCACAAAGCGCGCAACGGGTATTGGCCTCTACCTGGTGGCGCGCCTGTGCTCCAAGATGGGCATCGACGTCACCGCGGCATCCGAGCCGGGCGAAGGCTTCGTCGTAACATTCGCTTTTTCAACGAACAAGTTCCAATACTTTGAGTAGTCGTCGCGGTGTAACGTCCCGGAGCGTCATTCACGTTAAGACATATATCCCAAACGGGATAATTCCATCATGATGTGCTATGATTATCCCGTTTGGGATAATCATAGGGGATTAGCATGCAAGACTGGAATGAGCGAACGATTTTTGACCCAGCTGAACTCGGTGCATATTTGCGTGAGCGCCGGAAGAAGCTCGGTTATACCCAACGCGATGTGGCTGATTTCAACCAGTGCAGTTTGCGCTTTGTGAGCGAGCTTGAGCGTGGAAAGGCGGGTGCCAATCTTCGCCAAACCCTTCAAATCGCTAACAGCTTGGGGGTCGATTTGATCCTGAGGGAGAGGGGCGACGGTTCATGGCATTAAAGGTTTATCGTGAGTATCGGGGAACGTTTGAGCTGGTCGGAGAATTTGAGAGGGCCGACCCCGTAAACGAGACGTTTGCATATGATGAGGGATATCTTGAACGCGACGATGCTGCCGCACTCTCAGCTTCTCTTCCCTTGCGACATGACCCATATACCAGCAATGAGTTTTCGGCCTTCTTTTCGGGCATGCTTCCCGAGGGCCCGGTTCGGCATGAGCTGTCGATGCGTTTTCAAATCCCCCAGTCAGACTATTTATCGATGCTCGAGCGTTTGGGCGATGAGTGCGTTGGTGCCTTGAGGTTTCTCGGCGATGAGAAATCGAGCTACGATCCGGGCTATCGTCCTCTGCAAGACGAGGATTTTGAGGCACTTTCTAAGGCGGAAGTGTTTGAGATTGCAAATGATATGCAGGATTCGAGGCTGTCGTTGGCGGGCGCTCAGTCTAAAACCGGTTGGTTTTTACCGCGCGGTAAAGATGCAAAAAAGGCCGGGTCGGGGGATTGGATGCTGCCGCTCGGCTCTGCCCCCTCGACTCACATAGTCAAGATTGCTTCAACTAAACATCCGGATTTGCCGTTCAACGAATTAATTTGCATGACGGCAGCGTCTGCTGCTGGGCTTGAAATTGCCCGTTCAGAAGCTTCGGATACGATTCCTGGTGCGTTCTTTTCCGAGCGTTATGACAGAATCTGGAGCAATGAGCCGCCGTCGATGAGCGGATTCGATGTGCCTCTGAGGCTGCATCAGGAGGATTTTTGCCAAGCGGTTGGCTGGCCTTCGTATATGAAATACGAGACACGTCCCGATAGCTGCTATATGGTTCTTTGCGGCCGATTGATAAGAGAGCAATCGTCTAACGTAATTGCTGATACTCAAATGTTCGCTCGTCAGGTAATGGTCGATTATGCGTTGGGGAATTGCGACTCGCATCTCAAGAACCATTCGTTTCTTTATAGTCCGAGTTGGCGGGAAAAGAGGTTGGCCCCTGCATACGATATTGTCTGCACGACGATAATGGGATACGACCATAATCTTGGGATTGATATTGGGGATCACCGGGTGATCGATGGGGTGACTCCTGAAGATTTCGAATTCATGTCTCAAGATTTGCATCTACCACTCAAGATGATTAAGAACATCGCGGCGGAAGTGGCTGAAGGGGTGTCTGCCCAGCTTGCAGAACTTGCCTCTGCAACCGGAGATTTGGGTAGGGTCGCTCTGAAAATTCAGACGGACTCCGTTGAGAGAATGAGGGTTCTGGAGCAATTCTCAGTCTAAAGCAAAGCGGGGCCACCGTAATTGTGGCCCCGCTCTTGGAAGACTTGGGCACGCGGGCTTGCGCTCCGCGATGCGTTAGGCGTACGTTTGCTATTTCACGACCAAGATGTCGCAGTCGGTGTTGCGTAGCAGGAACGTCGAAATCGAACCCAGGAGCGCATACTTGATCGAGGACAGGCCGCGGGCGCCGCAGAGCACCAGGTCGGGCTTAACCACGTCGAGCATCTCGTCCTTGAGCGTCTCGCGAATGCGGCCGGCGCGAATCATGACCTCGACCTCGGGAATATCGGGATTGGCCTTGGCCTCTTCGAGCTGCTTGGCGATGGAGTTCTTAAATGCCTCCTCTAGGCCGTTGACCAGATCGACCGGATAGGAACCGGCGCTCTCGAGCGCCGTGGAATCGATAACGTGGCCGATGATTAGCTTGGCGCCGTTGTTCGCGGCGACCTTGATGGCGCGTGCGAGCACAAAATCCTGCTGCT
>WGSR01000228.1 GCA_014871545.1 Collinsella sp.
TCGTTGGCAACCTTTTTGAGCTCTTCGTCGCTCATTGTGCCTTCCTTTCATCCTCATTAGACAAAATGCGCACGGCACCGAAGGTAATCCCAACACAGCCGCAATGCACGTACGTCATTCATTATGCTGGAAACTGATGGCTTTACCAGAGTTTTTATCATTATTTGAACAATTTAGCAGGCAGAACCGCTGATGAAACGGTTTATCAATGTGAACGTCTTTTGGATGGAACGCGATCGACCCTACGCGCTAATGTCCTTGAATCCCTCGCCGAAGGCTTCCGTAACGTCAGCGACCGTCACAATGGCGTGAGGATCGCGCTCGCGCACGATCGTCTTGAGGGTATTGAGCTCTCGACGGCTCACGATGACCATAATCACCGGCTTCTCGGCACCCGAATACATGCCAGTCGCCTTAAACTTGGTACAACCACGACCCAGGCCATACATGATATCGGCAGCGATATCAGGGAACTTGTCCGAGATGATGAGTACCATACGGCGCTTGTTGCCACCATCGACCACGGCATCGATCACGTAGCCGCTAATGACCATCGAAAGGCCTGCATATAGTGCGTTTTCGACTGAAAAGACCGGAGCCGATAGCGCGCATACGGCAACATCGATCGCCATGACGGTCGAGCCCACCGGCAGCGAGGTGTTACGCGATATGATTTGGCCAATCGTGTCCGAGCCGCCGGTGTTGGCGCCGGCGCGCAACACCATGCCGTAGCCGATGCCCGTAATAATGCCGCCCCACATGGCAGGGAGCATCAGGTCCGCATCCGCCAGAGGTGCTACAAACGGGGCGAACAGATCGGTGAAGAAGCCCAGCAGCACAAAGCCCGTCGCGGTCTGCACCACGTAGAACATGCCGCCCTCGCGCATAACGACCAGCAACAGCAAGGCGTTCATCACGATCGTCTGAATACCAACGGGAAGCGATAGGCCGCGCGATGCACCGACCGCCTGGATAATGGTGGCAAGGCCCGTAACGCCACCGGCAGCAAGGCCGTTGGGAATCAAAAACAGGTCGGTCGCAATAGCGGCCAGAGCGCACCCCAACATAATCTGGGGCAGGTCGTGAAAAAAGTTCATCGAAAGAATGCGCTTGATGTCCAGACGATATGCCATGCTGCCTCCCTCAAAAAAGCGCACCCAAACGGATGCGCTTCGAACTTCTTGCTGTATTCGATTCTACCGATTCGCCGGGCAAAAACCACCCCTGCGCAGGGTTTGCTCTGGATACAAAACCACACCGCTCGGAGGGTTTTAATCCATTTCCACATTAACCCGGGCGGTTTAAGCAGACGGGGTCTCCGCGTCAGCGTTGCCGGTGGCCCAGCGATGGTAGCCAATAACAAACGGGTCCAGGTCGCCATCGTCAAGAACGGCCTCGACATTGCTGGTCTCCACGCCCGAGCGCAGATCCTTGACCATCTGGTACGGGTAGAGCACGTAGCTGCGAATCTGGTTGCCAAAACCAATCGTGGTCTTGGGTCCGCGAATCTCATCGAGCGCCTCGGCGCGCTTCTCGAGCTCAATCTCGTACAGACGAGCCTTGAGGATCTGCATGCACGCGGCCTTGTTCTGGATCTGGCTGCGCTCATTTTGGCAGGTAACCACAATGCCGCTCGGGAAATGCGTCACGCGCACGGCGGAGTCGGTGGTGTTGACGCCCTGACCGCCCGGGCCGCTCGCGTGGTACACGTCCACGCGGATGTCATCGGGACTGATTTCGATGTCGATATCATCGGGTAGCACGGGGATGACCTCGACGCCGGCAAACGTGGTCTGGCGGCGCTTCTTGTCGTCGGTGGGGCTAATGCGAACCAAGCGGTGGACACCGGCCTCGGCGCGCAGCATGCCAAATGCGTCCTTGCCCTCGACGGTAAAGGTCGCGCGGTCGATGCCGATGACCTCGGCCGCGGGACAGTCGTTGATGGTGACCTTCCAGCCGCGACGCTGGCAGTACTTCATGTACATCTTAAAGAGCATGAAGGTCCAGTCCTGGGCCTCCAGACCACCCTGTCCGGGCTTGATGGTCACAATGGCATCGCCGTGATCGAACTCACCGGTAAACCAGCTCGAAAGCTCAAGCTCATCGATGGCACGGGCCAGGCGCTCAGCCGTGGCTGTAGCCTCCTCGCGAAGGGCGACGGCATCGGGGTCATCCCCCATCTCCTCG
Organism: Collinsella sp.; assembly: GCA_014871545.1. Classification (GTDB taxonomy): domain Bacteria; phylum Actinomycetota; class Coriobacteriia; order Coriobacteriales; family Coriobacteriaceae; genus Collinsella. The sequence goes on from WGSR01000228.1 coordinate 2,188, forward strand.
GCAAGCTCCAGCGCGGCGCGGGCATCGGAAAGCTCGCCCCGCGCGGTATCCACGGCAGCGATATCTTCCTTGGTACGCGCGATCTCCTCCATGGTGGCACGGGCGGCGTCGGCGTCATCCCAAAAGCCAGGGGCAACACTTTTGGCCTCGAGCTCGGTCACGCGCGTGCGCTTTTCGTCCAAATGGAGATACGACTCGACCTCGCCGAGCCGGTCCGCGAACGCGTCCAGCTCGGCGGGCGTTACCTCTAAAGCCTCAGCCATTAACGATTCCTGCCGTGGCAGTACTTAAACTTCTTGCCGCTACCGCAGGGGCACGGGTCGTTGCGGCCCACGTTGACGTACGGATCGTCGCTCTCGGACTTGCGATAGGTGGTCACCTTGCCACCGTTGTTGACGGCAGCCGGACCACCCTGGACGGCGGTGCGGGCCTGCACCTGCGCCTGCTTGCGCAGCACCGAGTCGCCGTTATCACCATCGACCTCGGCAGGACCGGAGAAGCGCGCGCCCTCGAGCGCGGGCTCCTCCTTGTGCTCCACGGCACGCGGGGCAGCCTTGATCTCGATGCGCAGAACCGTGCGCAGGTAATCCTCGTACATGGTGTCGACGAGCATCTGGAACGCGCCGTAGGCCTCGGTCTTGTACTCGACCAGCGGATCGCGCTGGCCAAAGCCGCGCAGGCCGATGCCGGTCTTGAGGTAGTCCATCTCCTGCAGGTAGTTCATCCAGCGGGTATCGATGACGCGCAGCATGA
>WGSR01000229.1 GCA_014871545.1 Collinsella sp.
CGCCAAGCCCCAGGACATCCTGCAGTGGCATCATCACCAGGGGAGCGTCGCTTGCCAGCGCGTCGCTCATCAGCTTGGCCGCCACCTCAACACCGCTCGGTTCATCGCCGCCCGCAAAGGTACGGGTGCACCAACCGGCCAGCGTCGACGTATCGTGCGTCGAGGTGTACAGAATCTTGCCGGGCGTGGGATGCACACCGCAACGAACGTCGTAGTCGCTAAACTCCAGCACGTCCATGCCGGGGAAACCGCAGGTCGATGCCATGGCGCGAACACCGGGCGTCAGATAGCCCAAGTCCTCAGCGATAAAGTTGAGCGGACCCAGTTCGTCATAGGCGGTCTGGAACAGGTCCTTGCCCGGGCCCGCCAGCCAGCGGCCGTCGGCGCATGCCTTGCCCGCGGGAATGCTGTAATAGCTGTGGAATCCCAGGAAGTGATCCAGACGCACGCGGTCGTAGAGCGAAAACGCACGACGCAGGCGATCCATCCACCAACTATAGCCGTTCTGCTTCATGTGGTCCCAGCGGAACGTCGGGTTGCCCCACATCTGGCCCTCGGGCGCAAAGTTGTCGGGCGGCGCGCCGGAAATCTCAATCGCCTTGCCGGTATCGGACAGCCAGAAGTTCTCGGGTTCGCTCCACGCGTCTGCCGAATCGTCGGACACGTACATAGGAATATCGCCGATGACCTCGATGCCCTTCTTGTGCGCATAGTTCATGAGCTCGCACCAAGCCAGGTCAAAGCGGTACTGCATGTACGCCTGAAGCTCGGCCTCGTTGTGGAAGCGCTTGTCGTCGATTAGATGCTCGTTGTAGCGAGCGACATCTGCCGGCCAATTGTGGCGCGACTCGCCCTCAAAGTACTTTTTGACGGCCATATAGACGCTGTACTTCTCGAGCCAATCGGCATTGCGATGTTTAAACGCGGTGTACAACGGATCGGCATCTTCGCCGCCGCGGGCCATCCAGGTCTCAAAGTCGGCGGCCAGCTCCTCGTGGCTCTCGGGTAGCAGGTCGATATTGCCTGCAAAGGCCGAAGGACCGGCGTAAGGGGAGCGGAAGAAGTCCGTGGGGTTGACGGGGAGAACCTGCCAGTAGCGCATGCCCATGGCGGCCAGATGGTCGATAAAGCGACGCGTGGGTGCGCCGATCGTACCCGGCTTGCCGTCGTCGGTCGGCACCGATGTGATATGGCACACAACACCCGCACCGTGATCGAGCGGCTCCTGCAGGCGCTGCTCAGCATGGTGATAGATGATTGACGAGCCCAGCGGATACAGATCGAGCGTGACCGTACCGTTGTGGATCTCGCACTCGTGACCGCTAATAACATCGCTCGCGCATTCGTCGAGCGCCGGAATCGTCACGCGGTGCGAATTGCGGAGGCTGCGGTTGATGATGACGGTCGCGGACTCGCCATCCTTGCCCGTACGGTTGTAGGCAAGTACCTCGTCATTGAGCGCGAAGGCCTTGATCTTGCCATCGATCATAAACGGCAGCGCGCGGCGCACGGCCGAGGCATTCTTGACGATCGCGAACGTATCGAAGTCGTGCAGGTTTTCCTTGGTCGGCATGGTGCGGCGATTGCCCGGATCGGTGAGACCCTCCAAGCCGTACTCGTCACCGTAATAGATTGAGGGAACGCCCGGGAACGTCATCTGCATGAGCGTCGCCAGCCAAAAGCGGCTCTTGGCCAGGCCCATGGAGTTCTCGTCCAGGCGCCATTTGCTGCGCTCGCTCTCGGGCAGCTGCGACTCGTCGGGGCCACCGCCGAGCACCGAGATAATGCGCGGACGGTCGTGGCTCGAAAGCAGATTAAGTGCGCAAGACAGGGCCTCACGCGGATAGTTCTCGCGCAGGGTCTCGATATCCTCGGCAGCCTGATAGGCGTTCTTGTAGCCCATCAAAAAGCCAATGACCATGTCGCGGAAGGGGTAATCCATAGCAGAGTCAAGCTCGGAGCCCTGCAGGTAGCGGCGCAGATGACCGTAGCTAATCTTGTTGGAAGCGTCTTCCCAGACTTCGCCGAGCAACAGTGCGTCAGGCTTTTCGGCAAGTACGGCCTTTTTGATCTCGGCCAAGAAGTCGTCGGAAAGCTCGTCGGCCACGTCCAGACGCCAGCCATGGGCGCCAGCGCGCAGCCATTTGCGAATCACGCCGTCCTTGCCCAGGAGCCGCTCGCGTACCAGCTCGGAGCTCTCATTGATGGCGGGCATATTGCCCACGCCCCACCAGCAGTCGTACGAGCCGTCCTCATGGAAATAAAACGCATCGCGCCACGGCGAATCCTTGCTCTGCCACGCGCCCACGCCGGGGTAGTTGCCGTAGCGGTTGAAGTAGATCGAATCGTCGCCCGTGTGGTTGAACACACCGTCCAAAATGATGGAAATGCCCAGCTTCTCGGCTGCCTCGCACAGCTCAGTAAAGTCCTGCTCGGTGCCCAGAATCGGATCGATCTTGGTGTAATCGGCGGTGTCGTAGCGGTGGTTGCTCGCGGCTTCAAAAATGGGGTTGAGGTAGATGGCTGTAAAGCCCAGCTCGGCGATTCGAGGCAGGTCTTCCTGGATACCCTTGAGCGATCCGCCGTAGAAGTCCCAGGTCTTGATGGAGCCGTCCTCGGCGCGCTCGTACACAGGCGGCTCGTTCCAGTCCTCGACCATCCGGCGCTGGATTCCGTTGCGCGGTTTTTCGACCTCGGCCAGCGTGCGCTCGCGCCAGTGCTCGTCGCGGGCATAGCGATCGGGGAAGATCTGGTAGACCATTCCGCGCTCGTACCACTCGGGTCGAACTTCGCGGTGTTTGTAGACGGTGACCTGGAATGACGGCACCTCGGCGTAATCGTAGGTTATGCCTTCGCCGCCGGTGCGGCCCTGCGGTGCGCCCAGGCGAACCTCGGGCTGGCCCTCGATATTGCAGATAAAGCTGTACCAGATAAGACAG
>WGSR01000023.1 GCA_014871545.1 Collinsella sp.
CTAACTACAGTGTTTGCAGGGAGATGTTACCGCATCGTTTCGTCGACGTGTTCGAGACCGTCTCCATAATTGGCGTTTTTTACGTTCGTGTAATTCGGTGAGCGGCTGGATTTCCTCGACAGACGATGCATTTGACACATATCGCCCTGCCGTCGCCGATCGCTCGATTGTCGCTCGAAAAAAGTTGAAGTATTTTTTGCCGCCTTTTATCTGCGGAGACGCCAATCCGTCAAGCATTTGGTCAGAAATTGGTCAAGTAGCGGCTGATACGGTCGGCGTCGACAGCCAAAACCGATAGAAGTTTTGGCCCAGAAGCAGGGAGGTTCCCATGGCATATTACTGGCCCCAGTACGGCATCGCCATCGAAGTCGACGACGATCCCCATCTCCTGCCTTTCGACGAAGAGGCATTCCCCGATACGACGGTCTACCACGTTACCACCGATGTGATCTGCGACCCCGAGTCGTTCTCGGCGCTCGCCCACCACATCGCGCATATCCACGACATCGAGCTCCCTCCCGACTTCGACGAGCTTGTCTACTCGCGCCGCCTGATGCTTCACATGCTCTTTGGAGCGGACCCGTCCACCTTTGCGCGCATCTATACCGCCAAGGATGCCGCATGAGCGCGAAGAAGCCGCCCCACTTTGCAGGTCTGGGGCATCGCAGGAAGCTCATCGTTGCCTGCTTGGCCATCGTCTGCGCCCTTGTCGCCGTAGGACTATACGCTTGGCAGTCGCAGCCCGTACCCGAGGCGGGCGCTTCGGTTACGACGGCCGAGGGCAAAACGCGTCAGGAAATCCAAGATGAGCTCGACGCCATCGTCCGCGACAACATGATGACGATTTCGGTCGCACCGGTCGCCCAGCTGCAGGAGGACGGCAAGCTGCGCGTCAACGTGCAAAACGTCCAAGACAATAAATTTCCCCAGCGATTCCGCGTCATCCAAAACGACGAGACCATGTACGAATCCGGTGTGGTCGAGACCGGCAAGACAATCGAAACGTGCCCCGCCGGCGACATCAAAGAAGGCGAGGCGTACATCGAGATCCAGGCACTCGATGCCAAGACCCTCGACAGCCACGGCAATCCGACACGTGTCAAGGTGCGGGTTGAGCAAGCCGAGAACTAGCTTTTCCGGCCGACGCGGCACCGCACGCAATTCACCAGCATTCGTCCAATCATCGCGGGGACGGCCCGCGGCGAATAGAAAGGAACGACCATGGACATCACCAGGAACATGAACGGAGCCAGAGCGCTCGTCGTGGGCGCAGGGCTCGCGCTCGCGCTCGCAATGGGCGCCGCCCCGACGCCAGCTATGGCAGCCGGGCGCGTTGGAACCACGAAAGTAATGGTCAGGACCGAGATCGACAACGTTGAGTTCAAAGTTCCGACGGTTATTCCCTTCGTCGCCAAGGCCGACGGCACGCTTCAGGGCCCCTCAGAAGACGCGACCACCATCGACAATCTTTCGGCCTACGGCATCCATGTCACCAACATGAAGATCGACGCCATGAACACCTGGACCATTGCCGCCGACGCCAAGGCCGGAACCGCGCAGAACTCCATCGACTTTAAGGTCGGCCCCGACGGCGCACTCCAGAACGCCAGCGCTGCAACGCAGGGGACAGGCCTCGATCTTTCCAAGAATGCAGCCTTCGACATGGGCTACCAGGGCATTGCCGGCGGCACGGACAAAATTAAGCTCAAGACAAGCGGAAACGTCGCCCGCGTCACGCGCGACATCTTCCACGTAACCGGCGAAGGCGATCAGGTTGCAACGATCACCTGGACGGTCGAGCCCGGTGCGCACACGGCATAAGGCCGTTGCCCTGGCCGCCGCCATCGGCATCTTGGCGTTTGGCCCAGCCATGGCCTTTGCCCAGCAAGAACAGGCGCAGGCCGCCACGCAAGTGACGGTCGACCTCTCGGGGCTCGACCGCGGCGACCGCGAGGAACCGTTGGCGCAGACAGGCGACAGACGATGGCTCTTGGCAGCAGGCGCCACAGCAGCAGGCGCGGGAACCGCCGGCCTCGGCCTGCACATCAAACGCAGCCAGAAACAAAACACGGACAGGCCGCACTAAATTAGCTAAGGAGACCCCATGGCATCGAAGAACCTTTTGCCCGTCGTCGCACTCTGCGGCGCGCTCGCAACCGGAACGCCTGTCGCCGCTTGGGCGACTCCCGTCATGGCAGACTCCTTATCAGCAGCCCTAAGCTCCGCACCAAATCCGTCGAGCGCCATTGCGTGCAAGCGTTTTTCGATCGCACAGGCTGCAATCTCAACCTCGGGATGCCTTCGTCGTAATACGGACGGTTCGATAGTCGTGGATATCAATCGTTCGAACAAGGCAAACGGCTCCCAGGCGGGGTACGCCGTCTGCACGTGGCGCTCGGTTGTGCTCGACGCAGATGGCGATCCATGCAATTTAGAGCTGCGCATCGACATCGCTTCGATCGATGACTCGGCGAACGGAGCGAAGGTCGCCTTCGACGGTACGTTTTTTGAGAAAGGAGGCGGTATATGTCTGGGCTGCGCCGCCGCGAATGCAGACGACACGCAGCCCACCCTCTCATTCACGGCATCGTTGCGGCTGACCAAAGCCGACACCGATGCCATCGCGGCGGGAGAAGCGTCCCTGCTGTTCTACGCCGTCAGCACCAAAGACACAGACGCTCATTTCGAGAAGCCAGCCGGATCACTCAGCCTTACACGAGGGATAGAGGCAGGCCCTATTGAAATCGATGTCCACGCGCAAAGCAGGCAACGCATTCTTGCCGACCCGGCGCTTCTCGAAATGGAGTGGAGCGGATCCGGAGCCATCGGAATTCTCCCCTCCGCGCTTGACGCCAAGACGCTCCCCTCAAACGACGAACCCATCAACGCAACCATACAAGAAGAGAGCGCGGACAAAGAAGCAGGTGCGGGCGACACGCCGTCGCCGACAAACAGCGTCCCAGCTTCTTTCGAAGCATCGAATGAGCCCGCTGCCGTTCCAAACGACCCCGAGCTCGCGGACAGTCTGGGGCTTGCTGATCCTCAAGAAATTGATGAGGGTAACTGCTGCGTGCTTGCCGCGCTCGACCACACAGAGGTCATCGACGCTGCGAACATCGAAGTTGCCGCCGCCAATCAGCCCGTCCGCAAGTCGGCCATCATCGCATTTCCCGAATCCATCGAAGTCGTCTTTTTGCCATCGGGCGAGGTCGTGGCCCCAACACTGCTCACCTTGTTGGGCGCCAAGAATACTCGAAACGAAATTAAAAAGGTCACGGTTGTCGAACCTGCAACCACCGCCAAGCTGCGTCTATACGCCGTTGCCCCAGACGGAGGCAAGACCTTGGAATTCGATGGCGACACACTCCTCGCCTGGCGACGTCTGGACATTATGCAAGACGTCTCGTATCAGATCGAACTCGTAGGGTTTGATCGTGCCCGCGATGCCAATATCATCGCCGCGGCTATTGAATCCCCACAGCGGCTTATGACGCTGCGCTTTGACTACTATCCCTATGTCCCGACAACCACCTGAGGCTTAAATGCTGCGCACCATTCCTAATACCACTTATATAACGTATTAGATGAGTCGCGATGTACCTCGCATTCCACTCTGCTACGATTGCCACGTTGGCATCAATACGGGAGGGCTCATGCCGGGCTTGGGAACAATCATCAACGTTGTGCTTTTAGTTGCGGGCGGTCTTTTGGGATTAGCGGGCGGCCGCTTCATTACACCGCGCATTCAAGACACGCTCATGAAAGCATCGGGGCTGTGCGTCCTGTTTATCGGCCTGGGCGGCACCATGCAAAAGATGCTCCTTATCGATGGGGAGGCGCTGGCGACCACCGGTACCACCATGCTCATTGTCTCGTTCGCTCTCGGCTCGCTCATCGGCGAGGCCGTCAACTTGGAAGCCGCCATCGAGAACCTTGGCGAATGGCTCAAGCGCAAGACTGGCAGTGAGGGCGATAACGAGTTCACCAACGCTTTTGTCTCGACTTCACTCACCGTGTGTATCGGCGCCATGGCCATTGTGGGATCGATCCAGGACGGCCTGCTCGGCGACTGGTCAACGCTTGCCCTCAAGGGCGCACTGGACTGCATCATCGTCTGCACCATGACGGCCTCGCTCGGACGCGGCTGCATCTTCTCGGCCCTGCCCGTCGCCGTGTTCCAGGGGACGATCACGTTGTTTGCCGGCGCGCTCTCCCCCATCATGACCACAGCAGCCCTCAACAGCCTTTCGCTCGTAGGCTCCATGCTTATCTTCTGCGTCGGCGTCAACCTCATCCGTCCTCAGACCTTCCGCACGGCCAATATGCTCCCCTCCGTCGTCATCGCCGTCATCTACGCCCTCCTGTTCTAAATCTATCTACGCAGCAGTATCTCGAACACCTGTTTGATGCTGTGCTATGATATGAGGTCACCGAAGCTGCGTTAGGAGAGGAGAGACGGTGGCCGACCAGGACATTAAGATGCTCATCGAGCGCATTATGGCCGAGGCCCGGACCCATCAGTCCGCCCGCTTCTCAAGCGAAGTCTATGCTGACGAGCCGATTCTCAAAACCGGTCGTCAGATGCAGAATTTCCTTCCCGACCAGTACCGCAAGATGCGCGAGATATCGCGCTGGCAGGATGACCCCAAAGGCGGCGCGGGTCGCTGGCTTTCGGAAGCCGAGCTTTTCTACCGCCAGGGCCTGCTGATGGCCGACTTTGAGGACGACTGTCCCTACAACGGCACCTTTAAGTCGCACTTTCCCACCTACAACGCCATGAGCGACCGGCAGTTGCGCGGCTACTTTACCTGGCGTGCCCAAGTGCGCCGCGGAACCGTCGAGGAAACGTCTACGTCCTTTGCCTTTCTGTATCTCTATGAGCTGATCTGCGGCATTGGCGTAGATGATCCGCTCGAAGGCTTTAACAAGATCAAGGCCTTTTGGGATGTCTATCGCGCCTTCGAGCCCGGCATCGACCGGTTTGCGCGCGTGTGGCTGCAGGATTACGCCGTGTTCCACGGGCTCGACCCCAAGCTGCTTCGTGACTCTAAAACCGTCATGTTCGATAACGCCCTTATCGAGCTGCGACGCGCGGCACGAGACCTTGTACCAGCACCGGCACCGTCCGGCCAGACCCCTAAGCGTCGCAAAACCTCCGAGCCCACGCTCCCCCTTCCGCCCGATGAGGTGCGCGAGGAGCGACTCATGGCCGCCATCAACGCCCTCTCCACGTACAACCTAAATAACTCGCGGCTCGATCGCAGCCACCATCGCGATCTGCGCCACGTAGCATGCGCCGTGTATGTCCGCATGGCGCGCTACTATGACACGCACCGAAAGACCGGCATCGTGGCGAGTTTATTTGGGGAGGAGACGGCCATGCCCTACACCATGTTTGCCTCGGCCGTATTCTTTGCGCCCGAGCGCCACGAGGACTGCGAATACCGCTTGGATCCTATCCATATCTACCGTTGCCAAAACGGCTTTTGGGAATGTATGCGTATCCACGGTAGTAGGCAAAAGAGCAACAAGCTCGGTGAAATGATGCGCGCCTGCGACCAACGCCTGCGCCTGGCGCTGGACCCCGCCCATCCCCTTAAGGAAGAAAAGGTCCCCAAATATCTGGCCAAGATTATCGATGACGAGATTGTGGCATGGCTTTCGTGGGACGCCGCACACCAGCCCGTCAAGATCGATATCGACCTGACTCAGCTGGGGCACATTCGGAGCGCCGCTGCGCAAACGCGCGAAGCGCTTTTAATCGATGAAGAGCGCGAGGACAGCGCGCCCGTGGAAGTCGAGACAGCGAACTCAGGGCAACCGGAAGCCGAGCCCGTAGCCGACGCGATTGTCGAGGCGGTCGCGGCACCCATTCGGCAGGACGAGACCGACGAGCCAACCATATCCACCGAACAGTTTGGTGTCGTGGCACCGCTTCTCGCGCCGACGCCCGCGTTCGCAGCTGTTGCGCCCGCTGACGCCACGAACGAACTCACGCCTGCCGCAGACGCCTATCTCCGCGCGCTGCTCGAGCACAACGCAGTACAGGCGGAATCGGCGGTAGTGCAATCGGGGCAGAGCGAGGACATGCTCGTCGACAGCATCAACGAGGCGCTCTTTGACCTGGTGGGAGACACCATTATCGAATTCGGCGCGGCAGGACCGCAAATTATCGAGGATTACGAAGCAGACGTGAGAGGATACCTAGACCATGAGTGATACCGCATCCGCAGCACCCCGCGTGCCCAAGCGCGTCGCCGCCGTCATTCTCAACTCACTCAAGGGCGGCGTGGTCCCGCGCATCGGCCTTCCCTACATCACCGTAGGGCGCGAGGTCGAGATCCGCGCCCTGCTCACCGATCTGAGTCTCATCGCCGACGGTGGCGCGAGCTTCCGCTTTCTGGTCGGTCGTTACGGCGCCGGCAAGAGCTTTTTGCTCCAGACCATCCGCACGCACGCCATGGGCGAGGGATTCGTCGTCGCTGATGCCGACCTGTCGCCCGAGCGCCGCCTGCAAGGCGGTCAGGGGCAGGGCCTTGCCACCTACCGCGAGCTCATCCGCAACATATCGACCAAGACGCGCCCCGAGGGCGGTGCGCTCAGCCTTATTCTGGATCGCTGGGTCGCCTCGTGTGCCGACGTCGACGAGTCGGTCGTCAATACCCAACTGGCCCCGCTCGAGGAGATGGTCCACGGCTTTGACTTCACCCGCATGCTCCGCCGCTATCGCACGGCCGTATCCGAGGGCGACGAAGAGACCATGAGCCGCGTGACCAAATGGATCCGCGGCGAATACCGCACCAAGAGCGAGGCTCGCGCCGAACTGGGCTCCTCGACCATCATCAGCGATGACGACTGGTACGACTACGTTAAGCTCATTGCGCGCTTTTTGGTCTGCAGCGGCTACAAGGGCATGCTGGTGCTCATCGACGAGCTCGTGAATCTGTACAAGATTCCCAACGCGATTACGCGCCAATATAACTACGAGAAGATCCTGACCATGTACAACGACACGCTCCAGGGCAAGGCGCAGTACCTGGGCATGATCATGGGTGGCACGCCAACCTCCATCGAAGACCGCCGCCGCGGCGTGTTCTCCTACGAGGCTCTGCGCAGCCGACTCGCTCAGGGTCGCTTTGCGCGAGATGATCTCAAAGACATGCTCGCGCCCATCATCCGCCTGCAGCCGCTCACCTACGAGGAGCTGCTGGTGCTCATCGAAAAGCTCATGCAGATCCATGCCGGCTACTTTGGCTGGACGCCCACGCTTACCCAGAACGACTTGGTGGACTTCCTCAAGATTGAGTTTGGCCGCGTGGGGGCCGACACGCATCTGACGCCGCGTGAAGTCATTCGTGACTTTATCGAGCTGCTCGACATCCTATGCCAAAACCCCGACGCCAACGTGGCCGAGCTACTGCAAAGCGTCGGCGGCGACGCGCTGGCGCCGGCAACAGCAACAGGCGACACCGGCACCGCAAGCGGCGACCGCAATTTCGCCGAATTCACCATCTAACCTGCCAAAAAGGGACAGGTTTATTTTGGCAGGCTTTATCTGGGCAAACGTCGAGGCAGTGATGCGGCAAGCCACTGCTCACCGCGTTAAGAGGTTCGTATTTGAGAGGAGGCCCCGTGAACGCCTTTGACCGCTACGCCCCGTTTATCCAAGACTTCATCTACTCCCACGATTGGGAGAGCTTGCGCTCCATCCAGGTTGCGGCAGCTGATGCCATCTTTAACACGCAAGATAATGTGCTCCTGACGGCATCCACGGCTTCCGGCAAAACCGAGGCAGCCTTCTTTCCCATCCTGACCGAGTTTTGGGAGAACCCGCCCGCGAGCGTGGGCGCCCTCTACATCGGCCCCCTCAAAGCGCTCATCAATGACCAATTCGTCCGCCTCAACGACCTGTGCGAAGAAGCCAATATCCCTGTCTGGCACTGGCATGGCGATGTCTCGCAGTCGCACAAGGCTAAGCTCATCAAAAAACCGAGCGGCATCTTGCAGATTACGCCCGAGTCACTCGAAGCGCTCTTAATCCATAAGCACATGGCGATCCCGCGCATGTTTTGCGACCTGCGCTATGTGGTCATCGACGAGGTCCATTCGCTCATGCGCGGCGACCGTGGCGGGCAGACGCTCTGCCTTATCGAGCGACTCTCGCGCATGGCAGGCGTGCAGCCCCGCCGCATTGGCCTTTCGGCCACCATCGGCGACCCCGAGCGCACGGGTGCCTTTCTCTCACAGGGAACGGGACGCGACTGCGTTATCCCCCGTTTTGAGGAACCGCGTCGCGTGTGGCGTATCTCCATGGAGCACTTCTACAACTCTGGCCCCCAGGCTCAGCAACGAGGATTCGAGAGCACGGGTCCTCAAGAGGCCGAAGTGCTTGCGTGCGAGCGCATCGAGGCGGCAGCATCCGCGGCACTGCCCGCCGGCGCCCAAGACATGCGCCACAGCGGACAACTCGCACAAGAGGAGCGCCGTCAACGTCGCGAGCAGGCGCGGGGCAAGGCCGCTCCCAAAGACCGTCGCACTTCCTCGGCCCCCGAGGGCGAAGTCGACATCCCCCGAGCAACCGAGCAGGCACTTCTCAACCCCACCGACACGGCGCCCGACAACGCCGACCCCGGTATGGGCTATATCTTCGAACATACGCGCGGCCGCAAGTGCCTGGTCTTTGCCAACTCGCGCGAGGAGGCAGAGGCCGTATGCTCCATGCTGCGTAGCTACTGCGAGAGCCGGCACGAGCCCGACCGCTTTCTCATCCACCACGGCAATCTTTCGGCATCACTACGCGAGACGGCCGAAGAACTCATGCGCGATGAAGAGCAGGCACAGACAACCGTCACCACCTCTACGCTGGAACTCGGTATCGATATCGGCCGTCTGGAGCGTGCGTTTCAGATCGACGCGCCGTTTACCGTCAGCTCTTTTTTGCAGCGAATGGGCCGCACGGGGCGCCGCGATCTTCCGCCCGAGATGTGGTTCGTCATGCGCGAGGAAGAGCCCGAGCCGCGCACGATGATGCCCGAAACCATTCCCTGGAAGCTCCTGCAGGGTATCGCGCTCGTACAACTCTATCGCGAGGAAAAGTGGGTCGAGCCGCCCGAGCTCGATCGACTCCCCTACAGTCTGCTCTATCACCAGACTATGTCGACCCTCGCCAGCACCGGCGAGCTCACGCCGGCCGAACTTGCCCAGCGCGTGCTCACGCTCAGCTATTTCCACCGTGTCTCGGCAGACGATTACCGTGTGCTGCTACGTCACCTCATTAAGATCGACCATATCCAGGTCACCGAAGGTGGCGGGCTCATCGTGGGCCTCGCGGGGGAGCGCATCATTAACAACTTTAAGTTCTACGCCGTGTTCCAGGAAAACGAGGAGTTCACCGTTCGCAGCGAGTCGGCCGAGTTGGGCACGATCGTCAATCCCCCACCGCCCGGCGAGCGCATCGCCATCGCCGGACACTGCTGGATTGTCGAGGAAGTTGACTGGAAGCGTCATACCGTCTTTGCCACGCAGGTCAAAGGCCGTGTGCCGGCCTACTTTGGCGACTGTCCCGGTGACATCAACACGCACGTACTCGAGCGCATGCGCAAGGCGCTCAACGAGCACGCAACATATCCGTACCTCATGGGTAACGCACGGGCCCGCTTAGCGCAGGCTCGTCATACGGCCAAGCTTTCGGGTGCGGGAACCAAGCCGCTCATCAACCTGGGCGGCGATACCTGGGTGCTCTTCCCCTGGTTGGGCAGCTACGCCTTTTTGGCACTCGAGCGCATGCTCAAGATTAAATGCGCCGCGGAGCTGGGCCTTCGCGGGCTCGATCCGTCGCGTCCATACTTTATGCAGTTTAAGATGAAGGCTGACGAGGAGACGTTCTTTGAGGTGCTCGCAGCCGAGGCCGAAAAGGACTTCGACCCCATTGAGCTCGTCTATCCCGGCGAGGTGCCTTATTTTGATCGCTACGACGAGTACGTTCCCGAGGAGCTCGTGCGCAAAGGCTTCGCCGAAGGCGTGCTCGACATCGAGGGTATGAAGCAGCGCGTCCTCAGCTGGCGCGACCACGCCTAAGACCAGTATTTCTGGGACGGGGCTTTTTAGCTACTTCGGGCATGATTTTTCTGGGACGGGGATTAAAAAATCATTCTGTACCTAATGATTTTTTAATCCCCGTCCCAGAAAAATCATGCTACCGGCGCCTGGCCAAGAAGTAGCTAAAAGAGCCCCATCCAAAAAGACTGGTGGAAAGGCCCGCCCCGAGTAGGCTAGTCGTGGAGAGCAGCGCCGAGGAAGTCGGCGTCATAAGGCACGGCTTCGGCAAAGACATAGTCGCCGTCGGTGGCGATGAGCAGGTAGTTTTCCTCGCCACCGAACTCCGCATCGCCACACGGGACCACCCAGGCGTGGGCGAATACCTCGAGCGCCGTGGCAGCGCAGTCGCGCAGGAACGTCACATCGCTCCCCTCGTTTGCGCTCACGATATTGGCAACATAGATACCCCCGGGATTCAGGCTGCCTCGCACCAAACGCAACGCCTCAACCGTCGCCAGCTCGCGTACGGGTTCGACGCCGCCAAAGCAATCGCTCACGACCACGTCGTAGTGACGATGCCCCACGCTCGTCACACCCAGATACGAACGCGCCTCGGCGGTAATCACTCGCAGGCGATCGCCCACCGCGTGCTCCAGCTCATCCAGGAAGAACCAACGGCGCGCCAAGCGCGTAATCTCTCCGTCATACTCGATAACGTCCATGCGCAAGCGCTCGTGCGACATCAGCGCGAACTTGGGATAGGCAAACCCGCCGCCGCCCAGCATGAGCATACGGTCGATGCCGTGACCATAAGCGTCACGCATTGCGCCCTCGGCCTCAAAAACATCGTCAAACGCACGATAGTACGCAAAGACGGGCTCTGCCCAACGCTCACCAACATAGCTCGCGCTTTGGTAGACGCCGCCTTGCACCAGCACGCGAATCTCATCGCCGCCCTCAGCGTGTACGCGCTTCACACGCGCCAGCCCATTGCGGGTTCGCGCAACCTGCAGGCAGGCAGCACGAACAGCAACGGCGGCCGCACCAAGCGCCGCAGCTCCCAGGGCAACGCCGGCAACGACGCCAGCAGAAACACTCGGCTTGTTCATCTAGAGCTCCTTTTGCAGATAGAGTCCATGGTCATAAAATCCAAGATGGCGATAGTACTCGCGTGTGCCAATCGCGCTAATCACGTTGATGTGCGCATAACCCGCATCCCGGGCAATCTCGCACGCACGCTCTACGAGCAAACGCCCCAACCCGTGATGCTGCGCCGCTTGGCCTTGATCCCCCACGCGTGCCGCCATGCCATACACGTGTACCTCGCGAATCATCGCCTCGTCCGGCGTCGTCGGCAACTCGTCCGCATGTGCGGCAACAAACGAATGGTCGGGCAGCGACAACCGCAAAAAACCCGCGATCTTGCCCTGTGGCGTCACCCACTGCAAAAAGCGCTCGTAAGTCACCGGCGTCTTGTACGCCACTTCCTCATCAAGAGATAGCTCATCCAAGTCGGCACCCGCCGTGCTGATCTCGCGATAGCGAATCTCACACACCGTCGCACCGTCACCCCGAACCGCCAAGCGGTTTTCGACGAGTTGACGCAGGTTGGGCTTCTTGTTACCCACCATAATGTCATCGGAACTAAAATCGCGGATCATGCGGCTGATACGGCAGAACGCCGGCGTCACCACGATGTCGTCGGCTAACACATCGAGCAGTTCTTCCTCGGTATAGGGGCGCCACTCGCCGCGCTCGTAGCAACCCACCAGACGCGAGCCCTCGATGAGTGCGCACGGGTAGACCTTGACCTCGTCGGGCATAAAAGCGTCCTCGGTCATAAAGCGCTCGTAGTCGCGCTTGTCCCCCTCGGGCGTAGCACCCAACAAATTGAGCATAAAGTGCGCGTGGATCTTAAAGCCAAATAGGCGCGCGAGCGAAAACGCTCGCTCGATCTGTGCCACCGAAATACGGCGCTCGTTGATGTCGAGCAGGTGCTGGTCGAGACTCTGGATGCCCATCTGAATCTTGGTGCAGCCCAGGCGGCGAACGAGCGTAAGCGCCTGCGGCGTCACGGCATCGGGACGCGTCTCGATAACGAGCCCCACCACGCGATGCTTCGCCGTCTCGTTGGTGCGCTGCTGACGCTCAAGCTCCTCCATCGTGGCGGTCTGCCACTCGGCAACCTCGCCCCACGGCGTGCCAGGGCCGTACAGACGACGCACCG
>WGSR01000230.1 GCA_014871545.1 Collinsella sp.
TTAGCTCAGCAGCATGCGGTCGTTGGCGAGCTCGCCGCCCGAGACCTCCTCGAACTTCTGCAGCAGGTCGGCGACGGTGAGCGACTTCTTCTCGTCGCCCGCCACGTCGTAGATAACGTGGCCCTCGTGCATCATGATCAGGCGATTGCCCAGACGGATGGCGTCATTCATGTTGTGCGTGACCATGAGCGTGGTCAGGTGGTTCTCGTCGACAATCTCCTCGGTCAGATTGAGCACCTTAGAGGCGGTCTTGGGGTCAAGCGCCGCCGTGTGCTCGTCGAGCAGCAGCAAGCGCGGCTTGGTGAGCGTGGCCATGAGCAGCGTGAGTGCCTGGCGCTGGCCACCCGAAAGCAGGCCGACCTTGGCGTTGAGGCGCGTGTCCAGGCCAAGGTCCAGGCGCTTGAGCAGCTCAACGTACTCGTCCTTCTCGGCCTTGGTGACGCCCCACGAAAGACCGCGACGATGGCCGCGGCGCTTGGCGAGGGCCAGGTTTTCGGCAATTTGCATGTCGGCTGCGGTGCCGCGCATGGGGTCCTGGAACACACGGCCCAGGTACTTGGCGCGCTGCGACTCGCTCAGACGCGAGATGTCGGTGCCGTCGAGCTCAATAACACCCGAATCAAGCGGATACACGCCGGCGATCATATTGAGCAGCGTGGACTTGCCGGCGCCGTTGCCGCCAATCACGGTTACAAAGTCGCCATCATTCAGGGTAAGGTCGACGCCGGTGAGTGCGCGCTTCTCGGTGACGGTGCCCTTGTTAAAGGTCTTCTTGACGTGCGAGAGCTTAAGCATCTGCCTCATCTCCCTTCGTGTAGGAGCTGCGGAGCTTGTAGCGCTCCCAAACCACGGGCACGCACAGGGCCACGGCAACGATCACGGCGGAGAGCAGCTTCATGTCGTTGGCGTCCATGCCCAGCTGCAGCACGATGGCGCGGATGAGGAAGTACACCACGGAGCCAAAGACGGCAGAGGCAAGACGGACGCTAAACTGCGTCAGACCGCCGGGCAGCAGGCGACCGAGCACTTCGCCGATGACGATGGCGGCAAGACCGATAACGATGGCGCCGGTGCCCATGCCAATGTCAGCGTACTTCTGGCTCTGGCAGATGAGCGCACCCGAAAGGCCAATGAGGGCGTTGGAGAGCACGAGGGCGATCATCTTGGTGGAGTTGGTGTTGACGCCCAGGGCGCGGATCATGTATTCGTTGTTGCCGGTGGCACGCAGCGCCGAGCCGATCTCGGTGCCAAAGAACCAGTACAGGATGGCGACGATGGCCACGGCCAGCACAATGCCCAGGATAATGGCAACAGTGGACTGCGGCAGGCCCGTCATGTTGCTGACGGATGAGAAGATAGTGCCCTTGGCAAGGATGGGCGTGTTGGACTTGCCCATGATGCGCAGGTTGATGGACCACAGACTGATCTGCGTAAGGATTCCGGCGAGGATTGCGGGAATCTCAAAGACGGTGGTCAAGATGCCCGTGACGGCGCCGGCGATGGCACCGGCGCACATGCCGGCTAGCACGGCGAGCAAGGGGTCGACGTTATTGTTGACGATGAGCACGGCGCAAACACAGCCGCCGAGGGCAAAGCTGCCGTCGCAGGTCATATCGGGGATGTCGAGCAGGCGGAACGTGATAAACACGCCAAGCACCATAATGCCCCAGAGGACGCCCTGCGAAACGGCGCCCTGCAATGCAATGAGCATGCTTCATACCTCCTAGGATAGGGTGGACACGTGATTTTCCATAATAGCGGTACCAATGCATAAAAGAGCTGCGGACGGATGTTTTGTCTCATCCGAAACAAGCAGGGCGAACGCCGGTCTTTAGCGTTCGCCCCAAGGACTCAGATATTGAATAACGCGGCTGTGGCGCGCGTGCGGGCCCTAGACGCGTTACCGCGCATGGCGCTACTCGTCCAGAGCGGAAAGGTCGATGCCCAGGGCCTCGGCCGTCTCGTCGTTCTTGACGACGACCAGGTCCTTGCTCGAGAGGTGCTTGATCGGCATATCCTCGGGCTTGGCCTCGCCCTTCAGGATCTTAACGGCCATCTCGCCCGCGGCGTAGCCCAGGTCCTTATAGTTGATGGAGAGGGTGAACAGGCCGCCGGCCATGCACATACCCTCCTCGCCGGTCACGAAGGGGAGCTTATTCTCCTTGCAGATCTGGCCCACCTGCGAGGCACCCGCGGCAATCGTGTTGTCGGTGGGGGAGTACAGCGCGTCGACCTTGCCCACGGCAGACTCGACGACGGACTGAATCTCGTTGGAGCTCGAGACGGTGAAATCGGTGTACTCGAGGCCCAGCTTGTCGAGCTCCTTCTTGGCGGCCTTGATCTGGACGTCGGAGTTGGACTCGGCGGTGCAGTAGAGCAGGCCGACCTTTTTAACGTCGGGCAGGACCTTCTGCATCATCTCGAGCTGCTCGGCGACCGGGGTGAGGTCGGAAGCGCCCGTGACGTTGGTGCCGGGCTTGTCGTTGTCCTGGACCAGGCCGGAGGCGGCGTAGTCGGTGATGGCGCAGCCCACGATGGGGATATCGGCCGTGCCGCCGGCGGCAGCCTGCGCGGCGGGCGTGGCGATGGCATAAATCAGGTTGACGTTGTCGCCCACAAACTTGTCGGCAATGGACTTACACGTGGACTGGTCGTTCTGGGCGTTCTTCTGGTCGATCTTGACCTTAAGGCCGCTCTCCTTGATGGCCTTGACAAAGCCGTCGTTGGCGGCATCGAGCGCGGAGTGCTCGGTGAGCTGCAGAACGCCGATGGTGTAGTCGGAACCGGCGGCAGCGGAGCCGGAACCAGAGTTGCCGCCGCATCCGGCGAGCGGGGCGAGCGCGAGCAGGCCGGCGGAGACCAGAAGGCTCCTGCGGCTGATGGTGATGTCCTTCATATCATTACCCCCAGTATAAAAATGGCTGGAAACACTGCACT
>WGSR01000231.1 GCA_014871545.1 Collinsella sp.
GGTTGAGCCGCTAAGTTGGCTCCTGGAGCCCTCGCCCAGGTCCTGGGCGACTTACCCAATGTACATAACGACAACCTGCTCGTGGGATTCGATACCTCCGATGATGCGAGCGTCTTCCGTATTGGCGAGAACCTGGGGCTCGTACAGTCCATCGACTTCTTTCCGCCGATGGTCGACGACCCGTTTCTGTTTGGCCAGATAGCAGCGGCCAACTCGTTGTCTGATATCTACGCCATGGGCGGTACGCCGAGCCATGCCATGAACCTGCTGTGCATTCCCAATTGCCTGGGTGTTGAGGTCGCGGGACAGATTCTGGCGGGCGGTGCCGACAGGTGCGTCAAGGCCGGCTGTACCATCGCGGGCGGCCACACCATCAACGACGACGAGCCCAAGTACGGCCTGTCCGTGAGTGGCTTTGTCGCGCTCGACCGTATGCTCACCAACAGTGGCACGCGCGTGGGCGATGTCCTACTGCTGACCAAGGCGGTCGGCTCGGGCATCATCACCACGGCCATTAAGGGCGAGCTCATCGAGCAGGACGAGGCCACGGCGATGTTTGACTCGATGCGCACCCTCAACGAGGCGCCGATTCGTCTGGCTGAGGGGCTCGAACTCCACGGCTGTACCGACGTTACGGGCTTTGGCCTGATCGGGCATGCGTGCGAGATGGCCGAGGGTTCGGGCGTGCAGATTGAGCTTGCGTCCGGGGCGGTGCCGCTCTTTGACCAGGTGCTCGACATGGCGCGCCTGGGCATTATTCCGGCGGGCGCCTACCGCAACCAGGACTTCTTTGGCCCGCGTGTGACGGCCGATGACGACCTGGAGCCGGGCATGCTGGATGCACTCTACGATCCGCAAACCTCGGGTGGCCTGCTCATCGCGGCACCCGCTGCTGATGTGGATGAGCTTGCGCGCCGCCTGCATGCCGAGGGTCGTATTGCGGCCGTTGTCGGTCGCGTGTGCGAGCCGGTGCCGGGCGGCCCTGCTGTTCGTGTTGTGCGCTAGTGGCGCGTTTATTTAACTACCTATCGTTTTGGAACGATGAACTTGAAAGGAAAACTATGTCTACCAAGATTGAAGTTAATGCCATGGGCGATGCCTGCCCGCTGCCCGTCGTCAAGACGCTCAAGGCCCTCAAGCAACTCGATGGCGAGGGCATCGTGGTGACCTCGGTCGATAACGAGACCGCCGTCAAGAACATCTCCAAGATGGCGCAGGAGAAGGGCTGCACGGCCTCGGTCGAGAAGGTCGCGGACGCCGAGTGGCACGTGACCGTCGCGACTGCAGGCACCGTTGCCGTGTCCGATCCCGAGCAGGACGGCGCCGCCTTCTGCGACGCCGGCGCCGGTAAGGGCAAGCTGGTCGTAGCCGTCTATACCGACTGCATGGGTCGCGGCGACGACGAGCTGGGCCACAAGCTCATGAAGGCGTTCATCTTTGCCGTGACGCAGCAGGAGGAGCTGCCCGCGACTATGCTGTTCTACAACGGCGGCGCCAAGCTCACCGTCGAGGGCTCGCCGGTGCTCGACGACCTCAAGGGCCTGGCCGAGCAGGGCGTCGAGATTCTTACCTGCGGCACCTGCCTCGACCACTTTGGCATTAAGGACCAGCTTGCAGTCGGTGAGGTCACCAACATGTACGTGATCGTCGAGAAGATGGAGCAGGCCGTTCGCGTCGTGCGTCCGTAGCGCTTGGGTGGGATTGCCATGAGAGAAAAGCGCCCGGCGCTTGTTATCACGTTTCCCACCACGGCGGCCGCCATGGGCTGCGAGTCCCTGTGCATCGAGCACGGCTTTCCCGGGCGCACGATTCCCGTGCCCGGGGAGGTCGCTGCCGGCTGCGGCCTGGCGTGGAAGGCGCTGCCTTCGGATGAAAAATTGCTGCGCGGCGAGCTTGCCGCAGCGGACGTTCCTACCGAGGGCTTTACCGTAATCGACATGTGGGAGGTCGTGCGATGATCTACCTGGATAACGCGGCGACGACCATGCATAAGCCGCAGGCGGTAATCGATGCCGTGACGCAGGCGATGTGCTCGCTCGGTAATGCCGGGCGCGGCGCCACGTTAGGTGCACTCGATGCGGCCCGCGCCGTCCACGGCTGTCGCGCCAAGCTTGCGCGCCTGCTGGGTTGCCCGCGCGCCGACCATGTGTGCTTTACGCCCAACTCCACGGCGGCGCTCAATACCGCCATCAATGGCGTGGTACGTCCCGGCGACCGTGTGGTCACGACGGTCCTCGAGCACAACTCCGTGCTGCGTCCGCTCAATCGCCTGGCGGCGGAGCAGGGCGTGACCGTTGAGCATGCGGGCTGCGATGTTAGCGGCGCGCTCGACTATGACGAGCTCGAGCGTTTGGTGACGCCGGGTACGCGTGCCGTGGTGGTAACGCATGCTTCCAACGTGACCGGCAATGCGGTTGATGTCGCGCGCGTGGCGGCCACGGCCCATGCCGCCGGCGCGCTTGTGATCGTCGATGCATCGCAGTCTGCCGGCACGGCGCAGATCGACATGCAGGGCATGGGGCTCGACGTTGTGTGCTTTACCGGCCACAAGGGGCTCATGGGTCCCCAGGGCACCGGTGGCCTGGCAGTAGCAGAGGGCGTTGACGTGGCACCTTGGGCCATGGGCGGCACGGGCGTGCATAGCTTCGATGCGTTGCAGCCGCTCGAGTGGCCCACGCGCCTGGAGGCCGGTACGCTCAACGGCCATGGCATCGCGGGCCTTTCCGCTGGTCTCGACTTTATCGACGCCCAGGGTGGGGTCGAGGCGATTGCCATACACGAACGCACGCTTGCCGATCGCTTTCTCGCCGGCGTCCGCGAGATTCCGGGGATCAAGCTCTACGGTGCCTTTGACCAGCCGACGCGCTCGGCAATCGTGTCGCTCAACGTGGGCGATATCGACTCGGCCGAGATCTCGGATGCGCTTATGC
>WGSR01000232.1 GCA_014871545.1 Collinsella sp.
CTCGGCGGCCTTAATCTTGAGCGAAATCTCCTGCAGCTGATCCCAGGTGTAGTCGTCAAGTGAACCGCGGATGCCGTCAAGGTAGTCGGGGATGCCAAAGCCATGGGTTGCCGCCCCGATAACGCTGAGCCCCGCAACGGTTGCGATAGCGCCGCCGATAATAAAGCGGCGGCGGGTCATGGCATCGTGGCGGGCCTGATTCAGGATCTCTCGTGCGCGCTCGCCGGCGACGTCGACCTTAAGGTGCGTGCCAGAATCGATATCAATTGCGGCCTCGTCTCCTGCACCTTCGCGGCCTTCGGATTCGGCGTCGGTGAGGTATGCCGAGAGCACCTCGAGCATCTGCTGCTCGGTGGGACGATCGCACTGCTCGACTGAGAGACCCTTCATGATGATCTGGACGAGCGCCTCATCGCCCTCGCAGCGCGGCTCGAGCGGTGCCGGCTTGGTCTTGGTCTTTACGAGATAGAACGAGCCGGTTGCAGCGGCGTCCGTCGACTCAAAGTCAAACGGTTTGCGATCGCTGTAGAGCTGGTACAGAATGCTCGAAAGCGCATAGACGTCGATTGCCGGCGAACGGCGAAGGGCCGCGATGCCTTCGATATCCTGCGTGAGCATCTCGGGCGCGGCGTATGCGGGCGTGGCAAAACGCCAGATGTCGGCGCGCCGGGTGATCGTGTCGTCGCCGAGAGCCATGGTCGCGGAGCCCATGTCGATGAGGCAGGGGTCAAAGGAACAATCAGCAATCTGCTGCTCGAGCGTTCGGCTAGTGGTGCGGAACATGATATTGGCAGGCGACAGGTCGCGATGGATGACCGGATTCACGAGGCCTTGGGTCATCAAGAGCGCACGAAGCACGGCGTTTCCGACGGCGGCGACCATCTGGGTGGTCAGCCCGCCCGAGGCGTCGTGCGGAAGCAGGGGCAGCGCCTGCTTGAGCGAGGTGCCCTCGACCCACTCCATGAGGATGAGAGGGTCATCCTCGCACGATCCGTAGCCATAGACGCGCGGAAATCCGCGCAGGTGCGAGACGGTACACAGATGACGGTACTCCTCGAACAGCGCGGCGGTGCTGGCCAGGTGCGCTGCCGATTGCTCGGCGGAGCGGTCGGGGGCTTGGCCGGAAAGGATGGCGTTGTCCTTGAGTAGCTTGACGGCAAAGACCTCGCCGCTCGTGTTGGTCGCGCGCAGCACGTGTCCGATGTTGCCGTTGTTGCGGTGGGCCGTCTGGAGAATAAGCGTCATAAACCGACGCTTGGCGTCGTCCTCGGCGCTGGGGTCGACCGCCACGGCGGTGTCGAACGTGTCAAGACGGATGAGTTTGTCGCCATAGGCGCTATCGGTAGTATCCATGGCGTTCCTTTGTCTGGCATGGGTTGCCGCGCGTATACGTGAGCAGTGCGGATATCGGTAAAGTACCATGATAGCCGCACTGCCCACGCATACCGCTGAGTATTGTCGTTTACGACGCAGAAGGTAGAAGACGAAAGACGGACGGCGACCGTCTTCCGATCGCCGTCCGCGCTAGTCCACAATGACAAGGAATGTCGTATAGAGACCCAAATGAAGTCTGTCGCTGTTGGCGATTTCCACGGGGGGATAGATCTTGCCGGGCTCGCGTTGGTCGCGCGGCGGCTCAATCACAATATCGCCGTCGCGCGCGCCCGATTCGAGCACCGTGCCGTTGGTCGATCCAAGGCCCTGGGCGTACCAGTGCTCACCCTCGAGCCAAATACGAAGATGCTCGCGCGATGCGTCGGCGCCCACATCGGTGATGCTGGGCGAGGTTTTGGGCAGAGAACCAATCACGGTGCCGTGCGGATCGCGTGTGAGGGGATGGATTTGCATGTCGGCGCAGTTGTCGGCATGGGTTCTGAGCAGACCGAGGTTGGGGGCGACGGTGCGCGGCTGCTCCAGGCTGCTCATAAAGCCACGTCCGACGGTAGTTTCGGTGGTGCCAAAGTGCTCGCCCGTCTTGCTGTCGCAAAAGCGCTCGACGGTGGCCACGCCCTGAACGGGATCGGCGAGCGCCCCCGTTGCCACAAAGAGCATAAGGTAAAGCGTGCTTTTCTCGCGCACGGCATTGCCGTCAAAGTTGTCGATGCGATTGAGGGCATTTGCATATAGGCGGCTGTCCAGCTTGTAGCTGGTGAGAGCCGACATCATTTCGTTGGCGGCCGGACCGCGATAGTGCTCGGCGATTGCCCGATAGGCGGACTCGCCGCCGCCGAGCTTGCTGCAGATTGCCGAGGAAAGGTTGAGCGTGGTGACGGTAAAGTCGCTGTAGATGGAGGGCGCGCACTGGTCAGGCTTGCGATGGACGATGTAACGGGTGAGATACGAGCGGTTGGAAGAGCATTTCTCGAGCAGGGTACTGCCGAGATAAGAGTTTCCATTGATGAGCATTCGGGCGATCTCGAGATGTTTAAGACCGCCGAACGAGCGAATATCGTTATAGAGGACCGAGCAAGGCGTCTCTGCTGCCACGGATACCTCCTTTGATTGCTTCCTAGCCAATATGGCGATAGGAATTAATGGCCCCCGGTGGGCGACGTATTAAATGGCTGCGCAATATATAGCGTAACCAAAGCAACATTATAGGCCACATGTTCGAAATTGCAGGAAGACTGAGAGATTTGGTTTGGACTGGACGGAAATCCCCCTCTGTCTTGATCTATAACAATTAGGACCGATTTTACTCGGTAATTGTTACAGATTGAGACGCTTGTGAACCGTGTCGACCGTTTGTCTCGATCTGTAACACGTAGAGGAAGATTCGCCCTGTAGATGTTACAGATTGAGACAATCAGCCGGGCCCACCTCGTCCGCCTCGTCATCTGTGGTTTACGTGGGGGCATGCGAAGCACGGGTATACTAACCGGCGGCGAATCTGCTCCATCGCTTAGAGCTGCTGCGTCTG
>WGSR01000233.1 GCA_014871545.1 Collinsella sp.
TCTTTGTGCCCGAGACGTCTGCGCTGAGCGGCGAGGGCGCCGAAGTTCTGAACAAGGAAGCCAAGAACGCCGCACCCACCGACCAGCAGGCGGCCGACGACACCGACAAGGACAACGACGGCTTCCCCGACGGCTCCTACGACCTGTTGATGATCGGTGACTCCGTGTCGCTGCGCGCCGTTGATTCCTTTGACGGCGTGTTCCCGCACAGCCATATCGATGCCGAAAAGGGCCGCCAGTTCGATGCGGGCCGTGCGACATTTGAGGGCTATCTTCAACAGAACCTTGCCGGCAAGATCGTGGTCTTTGCGCTGGGCACCAACGGCTTGGTAACCGACGACCAAATCGACGCCATCATGGCCGATGCAGGAGATAAGCGTATTGTGGTGTTTGTGAACACGCGCAGCCCGCAGCCGTGGGTTGGCTCTACCAACCAGGCCATCGCCAACGCCGCTACGCGCTACAAGAACTTGCGCGTTATCGACTGGTACGGATACAGTGCCAACCGCAACGACCTGTTCGATGGCGATGGCACGCATCTATCGACCACTGGCGTGACTGAGTACCTCAACTTGATCCACGATGCAGTCAAGAAGGACCTGCCCGTGCATCCCGAGGATCACGTCAACGATCCGCAACCGGCAGCCGTCAAGTCTGCCACCGACGCGCTCGTCAATGCGCTCGCTCTCAAGCCGCACAAGCTGGGCACCGACAAGTAACCTGCAGCGTAAACTTCCCACATCCGGAGGGGGTGTCTGCCACGGCAGACACCCCCTCCGGCAGTTAGGGACGTTCCTTATGTGCCGGTACCTAGGGACACTCCTGGCGCAGCCAATGAAGACCTCTACGGATGAATTCCAGGCCGCTCCGTCGCTCCAGACATCGTTTCCGCGCCTCGCGCCTGCCCCAAACAATCAAAACAAGCCCTTTTCGCCGCACCCTCAAAGGTCTGTGGGCAAAAAAGGGCAAATATGAGTACTGTTACCATTTTAGTAGCAGGCAAAACCACCCAAAATGACGTCCGAGCGAACCCTACAACCCCCTAAGACAGCCAACCTGACTGGTTTAAGGCGTATTGGAGCCAATTTTAATGAACATACTATAGGTTATGTTTATTATCTTCTTGAATGTAAATGCTATTCACTTAGCAACACTACTCATATTTGGCATTTATTGCCCACTGCCATATAACTAACACCCTATAGCAGACAAAAACAGGCCGTAGCCCATCGCTGCGGCCTGTTTGGAGTCCAAAAGAGGCGCTAAGCGCTGTAACCCATCGCCTGCAGGACAAACATGACGACCGTGAGCACCGTAATCACGGCGATAGTCGCCCAAGTAAGCACGTTCCACACGCGGCCGTTGCGGTTAGCACCCATAATGTGACGGTCAGCGGCAATAACCACCTGGAACACCAGAACCACGGGCAGTAGCACGCCATTGATGACCTGAGAGGTCATCATAATCTGGAACAGATCGACGCCGGGCATAAGCACCAGCACGGCAGAGATACCGATGATGGCCGTAATGATGCCGCGATAGACCGGGGCCTCGTCCCAGCTGCGGTCGGCACCGCGCTCCCAGCCAAATGCCTCACAGATAGCGCTCGACGTAACGCCCGGCAGCACGCAGGCGGCCAAGAAGCTCGCCGCGACCAGGCCCGAGGCAAACAGTACCGTGGACCACTGACCCGCAATAGGCTCCAGCGCACGGGCAGCATCGGCAGCATCGCTAATCTGAATGCCCGCCGGGAACAACACCGTACCGGTCGTGATGATAATAAAGCCGGCAATGACATCGGCGGCAAGCGAGCCGCTCACGGTATCGATGCGCTGCAGCACGATATCGTCCTCGCCCGCGTTCTTATCGACCACGTTGTTCTGCGCCAAGAAAATCATCCACGGCGCGATGGTGGTACCGATCGTTGCGACCACGAGCGACACGTAGCTGGGATCATTTTGAATGTTAGGCACGGCCAGGTCGACCGCGACCTCACCCCAGTTGGGGCCAGCCATAAATGCAGCGACGATATAGGTCACGAACACGCAGCTCACCAGCAGCAGAATCTTCTCGATACGCTGGAAACTACCCGACATGGTAAGCATCCACACCAGCAGCGCCACCAACGGCACCGAGATGCTCGCCGGCACGCCAAACAGAGCAAGGCCGCTGGCGATGCCCGCAAACTCCGAAATGGTCACAGCCGTGTTGGCGATCAACAGCGCCGCCATAGCAAGTACACTCTTGCGCACGCCAAAGCGCTCGCGAATGAGCGATGCCAGGCCCTTGCCCGTGACGCAGCCGCAGCGCGCCGCGGTCTCCTGCGTCACGATGAGCAGCACAGTCATGACGGGAAGCATCCAGAGCATCTTGTAGCCATAGCTGGCGCCCGCGCTGGAATACGTTGCAATGCCGCCGGCGTCATTGCCCGAAAGCGCCGCCAGCAGACCGGGACCCATAGCGCCAAAGATGGCCGCGATGGTCAACTTTTGCTTGGTGCCCGACTTTTGCTTGGTATTTTGCACGCGACCACCTAACCCATGACCGACATGGTGAGCAGCACCGCAGCGGCGCAGTACGCTACGCACGAGATCATGACGGCAATAACGTTCATGGCGGTGCCCGACGTGTTGAGGTCATGCTCGTCACGCCAGAACAGCACCATCAGGTAAATCACGGCGCTCATGTTGCCAACCAGGCAAATGATGGCAGCGATATTAAAGCACCCGGTAAAGAGTTGCTCCTCAAACATGGGCGCATCGGGGAACGCAGCGGTGCGCACCAGCTGGGCGCACAGATAGGTCACGAGTGACAGAATCAGGCCCATGCCCGTGCTCTGGAAGAAGAACCCCAGATACGGCTTGGGCTCGTCGTCGTGACCGTCATACTCCAGGAAGTAGTTCTTGACGA
>WGSR01000234.1 GCA_014871545.1 Collinsella sp.
ACCCCACCGGACAGACGATGACCAGGTGATCCTTTACAGGATCGTCAAGGTTTCCGTGGGGTACCCGTTGGGTACTTAGAGCAGCACGCAGGCGACGGTCAGGATGACGGCGCAGACGACGGAGAGCGCGACGATGAGCTTAAGGGCAAACTTGAGCCAGGTCGTCCACTCGATCTTGGCCAGGGCGAGACCGCCCATGATGGCGCCGGAGGTCGGGGTGAACAGGTTCACGACACCGATGGCGGCGGAGAAGATCATGACCATGACCTCGGGCGAGAAGCCAAGCTTAACAGCCAGCGGTCCCATGATGGGCATGGAGACGGTGGCCATACCGGAGGTCGAGGGGATCAGGAAGGACAGGCCGAAGTAGACCAGGAAGCTCATGGGAGCGAAGATCACGCCGGACAGGCCAGCCAGGGCATTGGCGGCAGCGTCGAGGACGAAGACGTCGAGGCCGGTGTTAGCCATGAGGACGGAGATGCCACGGGCGAGGGCGATGACGAGAACAACGGACATCATGTCGGCAGCGCCGGTGATGAAGGTGTTTACGATCTGCTTCTCGGACAGGCCACCGATGATACCGATCAGGACGGCCATGAGGAAGAACCAGGTGGAAGCCTCGTCGAAGTACCACTGGCCAATGGGCAGGCCGGTGATCAGGGCAGACCAGCCCTGGACGACGGCGTTACCGTCGGCGTCGTAGACGGCGCCAGCGTCGAAGAAGTTGGCGACGCCCTCGTTGAGGTCGGCCAGCGGAATGAAGCCGACGATCATGACGACGAAGGTGAAGGCGAAGGCGATCAGAACACCCTTCTGACGACCGGTGAGCTTGACCTCCTTGTGGACCTCGGAAGCAGCCTTGCCGTGAGCCTCTTCGGCGTCCTTGAGCTCCTGCATCGACAGGATGGTGGAACCCTTGTCGGCCTTGACCTTCTTGGCATAGTTCATCACGAAGACGATGGACATAGCGGTAGTGACAATCCACAGGACGGCACCGAGGCCGATGATGATGGACTGGTTGACCTCAATGCCAACGCCGGTCAGAGCGTCGACGGCAGCGCCGACGGCGAACGGGTTAACCGTGGAGCCCAGGCAGCCGCAGCCAGCGCCGAGCAGGACGGTAGCGGCGCCGACCATGGGGTCGAAGCCAGCAGCCATCATGGTAGCGGCGAGCAGGGCGTAGAAGGGAACGGTCTCCTCGCACATACCATAGGTGGTACCACCGAGGGAGAAGATGAGCATAAGGACAGGAACGAGCATGATCTCGTTGCCCTTAAGCTTCTGCACCAGAACGGCGATGCCGTTGTCCAGAGCGCCAGTCTCGGTCATCATACCGAGGAAGCCGCCCAGGATCATAACGAAGAGGCAGACGGGCAGAGCGTCAGCGAAGCCCAGGATCGGGGCGGTGCAGAAATCGCTCAGGCGGGCTGCAGTAACCGCGCCGCCGGACGTGCCGGAGACGATAACGGTAATCACTGCAACAATTGCCAGCAGAGCTAGAAGAATGGTGAACGATGAAGGCATACCGCGCTTTTTCTTAGCGGTCTCAGTCATGGTTCTCATCCCCCCTTCATAAATCATTTAACTTTCTCGCGCGAAGCGGATCTTCCGTGCCGTGCCCACCGCCCGACGCGAGATATTTACCAGACAAAGCCGCTCGGGGTGTGCAGCAAGACACCCCGAGCGAGATGCTAGATGCTCTTACTTGAGCGTGGCGTACATGACAGCCTTGATGGTGTGCATGCGGTTCTCGGCCTCGTCGAAGACCTTGGAAGCGGGGCTCTCGAAGACCTCGTCGGTGACCTCCTGCTCGGTGATGCCGAACTGCTCGCACTTCTCGGCGCCAATCGTGGTGTTGGTGTCGTGGAAGCTGGGCAGGCAGTGCAGGAAGATGGCACCCGGGTTGGCCATAGCCATGACCTCGGAGGTAACGCGATAC
Organism: Collinsella sp.; assembly: GCA_014871545.1. Classification (GTDB taxonomy): domain Bacteria; phylum Actinomycetota; class Coriobacteriia; order Coriobacteriales; family Coriobacteriaceae; genus Collinsella. The sequence continues at coordinate 1,940 of WGSR01000234.1, forward strand.
GGGGTGAGCTGAGCGATGCGCTCGGCCCAGACCTCGTCGGGCTCGCCCATGGAGACCCACACGTCGGTGTAGATAACGTCGGCACCGGTGACGCCGTCCTTGACGTCGGTGGTCAGCTTAATGGTGCAGCCGTTGGCCTCGGCGATGGGCTTGCAGGCCTCGATGACGTCGTCGGCGGGCATGCACTCCTCGGGGCCGCAGGCCACGAAATTCATGCCGAGCTTGGAGCAAACGACCATGAGGGAGCGAGCAACGTTGTTCTTGCAGTCGCCCATGAAGACGAGGGTCTTGCCCTTGATGTCGTAGTTGAAGTTCTCCTGGACGGTCAGGATGTCGGCGAGCATCTGGGTGGGATGCCACTCAGTGGTCAGGCCGTTCCACACGGGCACGCCGGACTTAGCAGCGAGCTCCTCGACGTCGTCCTGGGCAAAGCCACGGAACTCGATGCCGTCATACATGCGGCCGAGAACACGGGCGGTGTCCTCGATGGACTCCTTCTTGCCCATCTGCGACGAACCCGGATCGAGGTAGGTGACGCCCATGCCCAGATCCATGCCGCCGACCTCGAAGGCGCAGCGGGTACGAGTGGAGGTCTTCTGGAAGAGCAGAACAATGTTCTTGCCCTCGAGATAGCGGTGCGGAACGCCAGCGCGCTTCATGTCCTTGAAGTTCTTGGAAAGCTTGAGCAGGTACTCGATCTCCTCGGTGGTGAGGTCGAGAAGCTTGAGGAAGCTACGGCCGGAGAGGTTAACACCCATGGTTCGAATCCTTTCGAAGAAATGAATTACATAAGTATCAGTGTTGCCCGTTTGACGGGCGAAACCGGTGCGGTTGTAGGGGGACCGCACCGGAAACGGAAAGACTTAGAGGTCCTCGCGCCAGAAGGGCATGCTCATGCAGCGCGGGCCGCCGCGGCCGC
>WGSR01000235.1 GCA_014871545.1 Collinsella sp.
CGTCTGGACCTGTTCTCGGACGACGAGGACGACGAGGAGTAAATCGGTATGCACGAGGTTGGCATTGTCAACGGCATACTCGATACAGTGATTCGCGCGGCGCGTGGGGCGGGGGCCTCGCGCGCCGTTTTGGTAACGCTTCGTATCGGGGATATGACCGAGGTCGTGCGCGAGGCACTCGACTTTGCGTGGGAGACGTTTCGCGATGAGGACCCGCTCACGCGCGGCTGCGAGCTTGCCGTGGAGGAGGTCCATCCACAAAGCGAGTGCCTGGACTGCGGCGAGGTCTTTGAGCACGACCGTTTCCATTGTCGCTGCCCCCAGTGTGGCGGCGCCAACGTGCGCCTGCTGCACGGCCGCGAGCTCGATATCGCAAGTATCGAAATCGAAACCCCCGACGATTAGCCCGCTAGCCATCTAATGATGGGGTATAAAGGGGCCAAAGTAAGGAGCGCTAAGTATGGCCGAGAAAACGATTGATATCGCGTCGCCGATCCTGTCGCGCAACGAGCGCCTGGCAGATCAGCTGCGTCAGCGGTTTGAACAGACGAACACCTACGTGATCAATGTGCTGTCGAGCCCTGGCTCGGGTAAGACCACCACGATTCTGAGCACCAACGAGCGCCTGCGTGACAAAGCCAGCCTGCGCTGTGCCGTTATCGAGGGCGATATCGCCTCGGACGTCGACGCCATCACCATGAAGGAAGCCGGCATGCCCGCCATCCAGATCAACACGGGCGGCCTGTGCCACCTCGAGGGCAACATGATCATGGAGGCCGTCGACGCCTTCGACCAGGCTGTGGGCCTTCAGAATATCGACGTCATCTTTATCGAAAACGTGGGTAACCTGGTCTGCCCGGTCGACTTTGACCTGGGCGAGAACCTGTCCATCATGATTCTCTCGGTGCCCGAGGGCGACGACAAGCCCATCAAGTACCCGGGCATCTTCCAACACGCCGGCGCGCAGCTGCTCAACAAGGTCGACGTGGCTCCGGCTTTCGATTTTGACATGGATAGGTATACTAAGACACTCGATGACCTCAATCCGCAGGCGCCGCGGTTTGCCGTGAGCGCGCGCAAGGGCGAGGGCATGGATGCCTGGTGCGATTGGCTCATCGGGCAGATCGAGCAAGCAAGGGCGTAAATCGGCCGCCATACGGGCGGGCGTAGCCGCAGAGACACGAGATAGGAGCCTCTTTTGAAGCTCATCATCGCCGAGAAAAACGACGCCGCGCGTCAGATCGCCGAGCGTCTGTCCACGGGTAAGCCCAAAAAGGACAAGGTGTACAACACCGCCATCTACCGCTTTGAGTGGAAGGGCGAGGAGTGCGTGACGATCGGCCTTGCCGGTCACATCCTTGCGCCCGATTTTTGCGACAGCGTGCTGTTCGATAAAAAGCTGGGCTGGTATTCGGTCACCGAGGACGGCGAGATACTGCCGGCCGACATGCCCGATGGCCTGGCGCGTCCGCCTTACGACACCAAGCGTAAGCCGTTCCTTGCCGATGGCATCTCCATTAAGGGCTGGAAGCTCGAGAGTCTGCCTTACCTCACCTGGGCGCCCGTCATTAAGTTGCCGGCTGAGAAAGAGCTCATTCGCTCGCTTAAGAACCTCGCCAAAAAGTCCGACAGCGTCATCATTGCCACGGACTTCGATCGCGAGGGCGAGCTGATCGGTTCGGACGCCCTCAACAAGGTGCGCGAGGTGGCGCCCGACTTGCCGGTCGCCCGCGCCCAGTATTCTTCGTTTACCAAGGCAGAGATCACGCAGGCCTTCGATAACCTTGTCTCGCTCGACCAGAACCTGGCCGACGCCGGCGAGAGCCGTCAGCACATCGACCTCATTTGGGGTGCGGTGCTCACGCGCTACCTGACGCTCGCCAAGTTTGGCGGCTTTGGCAACGTGCGTTCCGCCGGCCGCGTGCAGACGCCGACGCTTGCCCTGGTGGTCGAGCGCGAGCGCGAGCGCATGGCGTTTGCGCCCGAGGACTATTGGCAGATTCGCGGCATGGGCGCCGCGCAAGGCGCTGCCGAGGACGATCGCTTTAAGATCGCGCACAAGACGGCGCGCTTTACCGACAAGGATGCTGCTGAGACGGCGTACGGTCACGTTGACGGTGTCAAGACGGCAACCGTCGCCGCGGTGACCAAGCGCTCGCGCAAGCAGCAGCCGCCCACGCCGTTTGCGACCACCTCGCTGCAGGCTGCCGCCGCAGCCGAGGGTATCTCGCCTGCGCGTACCATGCGCATCGCCGAGTCCCTCTACATGGCGGGCCTCATCAGCTACCCGCGTGTCGACAATACCGTATACCCCGCGACGCTTGATCTGGGCGCTGTGGTGAGTGACCTTGCAAAGATCAACCCGGCGCTGGCGCCCGTGTGCAAAAAGGTCCTCGCCGGCCCCATGAAGCCCACGCGCGGCAAGGTCGAGACCACCGACCACCCGCCTATCTACCCCACGGGCGAGGGCGATCCGACCACGCTCGATGGCGGCCAACGCAAGCTCTACGACCTCATCGCCCGTCGCTTCCTGGCGACGCTCATGGGTCCCGCGACCATCGAGAATACCAAGCTCGAGCTCGATGTCAACGGCGAGCCGTTCGTGGCTTCGGGCGACGTGCTCGTGACCCCGGGTTTCCGCGAGGCATACCCGTACGGACTTAAGCGCGACGAGCAGATGCCGCCGCTGGAGCAGGGCGACACAGTCGACGTGTTCGACATTAAGCTCGAGGCAAAGCAGACCGAGCCGCCCGCGCGCTACAGTCAGGGCAAGCTCGTGCAGGAGATGGAGAAGCGCGGCCTGGGCACCAAGTCCACGCGCGCGAGCATCATCGAGCGCCTGTACG
>WGSR01000236.1 GCA_014871545.1 Collinsella sp.
GAACAATGGCTAAAGAACTCGATTTCGACGCTATCAAGGCTGCTGCTGAGTCCCATCGTGCTGATATGACTCGTTTTCTTCGCGCTATGATCTCCCACCCCTCTGAGTCTTGCGAGGAGGGCGAGGTTGTCGCTTGTATCAAGGCCGAGATGGAGAGCCTTGGCTATGATGAGGTCAAGGTCGACGGCCTGGGCAACGTCATGGGCTTTATGGGCGAGGGCGACAAGATCATCGCCATCGACTCCCACATCGACACCGTCGGCATCGGCAACATCGAGAACTGGGATGCCGATCCCTATGAGGGCTACGAGACCGACGAGATCATCTACGGCCGCGGCGGCTCCGACCAGGAGGGCGGCATGGCTTCTGCTACCTACGCTGCCAAGATGATGAAGGACATGGGCCTCATCCCCGAGGGCTACAAGATCATGGTCGTCGGCACCGTCCAGGAAGAGGACTGCGACGGCATGTGCTGGCAGTACATCTACAACAAGGACGGCATTAAGCCCGAGTTCGTCATTTCCACCGAGCCCACCGACGGCGGCATCTACCGCGGTCACCGCGGCCGCATGGAGATCCGCGTCGACGTTCACGGCACCTCCTGCCACGGCTCCGCTCCCGACCGCGGCGACAACGCCATTTACAAGATGGCCGACATCATCGCCGACGTCCGCGCCCTCAACAACAACGGCTGTGACGAGTCGACCGACATCAAGGGTCTCGTCAAGATGCTCGACCCCAAGTACAACCCCGAGCACTTCGAGGATGCCCGCTTCCTGGGCCGCGGCACCTGCACCGTCAGCCAGATCTTCTACACCAGCCCCAGCCGTTGCGCTGTCGCTGACTCTTGTGCCATCTCCATCGACCGTCGCATGACCGCCGGCGAGACCTGGGAGTCCTGCCTGGACGAGATCCGCAACCTGCCGGCCGCCAAGAAGTACGGCGACGACGTGAAGGTCTCCATGTACATGTACGACCGTCCGTCCTGGACCGGCGAGGTCTACGAGACCGAGGCTTACTTCCCCACGTGGATCAACAAGGAGACCGCTCCGCACGTCAAGGCCCTCGTCGACGCCCACAAGGCCATGTTCGGTGACGAGCGCATCGGCTGCGAGCCCAGCATGGACAAGCGCACCGGTCGTCCGCTGTGCGACAAGTGGACCTTCTCCACGAACTGCGTTTCCATCCAGGGCCGCTATGGCATCCCCTGCGTCGGCTTTGGCCCGGGTGCCGAGTCTCAGGCTCACGCTCCCAACGAGGTCACCTACAAGGACGACCTGGTCACCGCTGCCGCCATGTATGTTGCTGCTTTGAACCTCTACGATCCGAGCCAGGCCGATGGCGACGCTACCGTGTTCCGCGCCGGTCTGACCAACAACAAGATCGACTAGTCCCATTCCTTGATCTTGTTGAGCCGGGGGCCGCTCGTGTCCCCGGCACCCCCTGTTGACTTGGGGCCCGCGGTCGTTATCTCCCATGCTTCCTCAACGGTAGCGGGTCCTCGTCATAGCGCTCTGCATGTTCTAGCCACACGCGCATGCCGGAGCACATCTACTCATTGCGATCGTTTCATCTATGGAAAGGATATTTACATGGACGCCAAGTTTACCGAGCTCGTCGAGCAGCTGAACGGCCTCGATTTTAAGGGCATGTACGGCAGCGACTTCCTGCACACCTGGGATAAGACCACCGATGAGCTCAAGGCTCTCTACATCGTTGCCGACGCCCTGCGCGAGCTGCGTGAGAACAACGTTTCGTCCAAGATCTTCGACTCGGGCCTGGCCGTCTCCCTGTTCCGCGACAACTCCACCCGTACGCGCTTCTCCTTCTCTAAGGCCGCCAACCTGCTCGGCCTCGAGCTGCAGGACCTGGACGAGAAGAAGTCCCAGATCGCTCACGGCGAGACCGTCCGTGAGACCGCTACCATGATCTCCTTCATGGCCGACGTCATCGGCATCCGCGACGACATGTACATCGGCAAGGGCGACGCCTACATGGCCGAGGTCTCCGAGTCCGTGCAGCAGGCCTACGAGGACGGCGTTCTGGATCACCGTCCCACGCTCATCTCCCTGCAGTCCGACTCCGATCACCCCACGCAGTCCTCTGCCGACATGCTCTACCTCATCAACGAGTTTGGCGGTCTTGAGAACCTCAAGGGCAAAAAGGTTGCCGTCACCTGGGCCTACTCGCCCTCTTACGGCAAGCCGCTGTCCTGCCCGCAGTCGCTGATCAGCCTGCTGCCCCGTTTTGGCATGGACGTCACCCTGGCCCACCCCGAGGGCTACGACCTCATGCCCGAGGTCGTCGAGCGCGCCAAGGGCTATGCCGCCGAGTCCGGCACCACCTTTAAGCAGGTCAACACCATGGCCGAGGCCTTCGAGGGCGCCGACATCGTGATCCCCAAGAGCTGGGCTCCGTTTGCCGCCATGGAGAAGCGCACCAACCTGTACGCCGAGGGCGACGACGCCGGCATCGCTGCGCTCGAGAAGGAGCTGCTCGCCCAGAACGCCACCCATCAGGACTGGTGCTCCACGACCGAGCTCATGGAGAAGACCGCCAACGGCCAGGACACCATCTTTATGCATCCGCTGCCCGCCGACATCTCCGGTGTCTCCTGCGAGCACGGCGAGGTCAACGCCGACGTCTTCGACATGCACCGCGTGGGCATGTACAAGGAGGCCAGCTACAAGCCGTACGCCATCGCAGCCATGATGTTCCTGCAGAAGGTTGCCGATCCCGCCGCTACCCTCAAGGCCCTCGACGAGCGCAACACCGCCCGTTGG
>WGSR01000237.1 GCA_014871545.1 Collinsella sp.
TGTGCCACATGCGCAGCCAGCGGTTAAAGACAAAGTCGCCCTTCATAAACGAAGGGTCGGCGCCCTTACCTTCCTTGTCCAGGCGATGCACCTTAGCGCGCAGCTCGGGATCCTTGACGTACTTGTCGACGACGCCCATGGGGACGACCATCCACAGGGCCTCGTCCTGCGCCGTCACAAACTCCGGCTCAAACGGGCGGTTGAACACATACTCGTCCACCACATACTTGGCAACGTTAAAGCCGCTGTTGGTAACGTAGTAGTTGCTGCGACCCTGGCGCGTGTTGAAATCGAAGAACTTAAACGAGCCGTCGCGCTCGTCGTACTTAACGTCAAAGTTGGAATAGCCCACAAAGTGAAGGTCCTCGAGCAGCTTGCGCACGCCGCCCATGAGTTCGTCGTTAGGCTCGGTAATGATACAGGCATGGTTGCCGACACCGTGGGGCTGATGCTCCTCGAGCAGCACATGGCCCAGGCACATCATGCGGACCTTACCGTTGCGGTCGGAATAGCTGGTGAGCACGCGCATGTACTCGTCGTTGCCGGGCACGCGATCCTGCAAGATCAGATCGTCGGTGTAGCCGCTGGCATACGAATCGCGAATGACCTGTTCCAGCTCGGCGCGGTCGGCAATCTCATAGGCCTTCTTCTGGCCCTCGAACTCATGCTGCCACCACATGATGCCGTCAGAAGGCTTCAGAATCATCGGGTAAGGAAAATCGATCTGGTCGAGCACTTCGGCAGGCACCTCACCCTGAGCATTGAGCATCGCCTTGGTAAAGGTAAACGTGTGTGGATAGGGCACGCCATGCTTCTCGCACAGCTCGTAGAAGATCTCCTTCTTCTGGCACTGCTCGAGCATGCTGTAGGGCGCGTAGGGAGCGACGATGTTATCCGCCAGCTCATGGGCATCCTTGGCTTGAGCCACGAGAGCGACATAGTTGTCGCCGCAGCCCACAAGGACAATAGTCTTGTCGGCATGCGCTTGGGCAATGCCGTTGACGGTTTTGAGCATCACGGGCATGGTGTCGATATCCACGTTGGGCGTGTAGTCGATAATCTGGCTGCGGTACGCGGGACCCGTCTGATACTTGCCAAAGACCAGACTCTTGACCTGGTACTCCTCGTAGAAGGCGCGCGCCACCGAATAGGCGTTGATGTCGCCACCAAGCAGCACGGGAATGAACTCGCGCTCTGTAAATTGCAATGCCATGGAAACTTCCTATCATGAACTGCCCACACAACGGGCGGTCTTTGCGCAACTGATTTATTCTAGCGTGCCAAGCCGCCGGCGCCCAAAGCTCCACCGTATCTATGGCAATCGACGTAATCGTCCAGCACGAAGGCCAGCACGAAGACGGCGCTCACCGTTGTATGACAACGGGCAATGAACCTACCATTGTTGTAGGATTCAGTGTATTGACATCCTCGAGCGAAAGGCGCGCACGTGCCCCAAGACCATCCGACCGATAATCCCATCCTCAATGCCGCGAGGCGCGAGCTGGCGAAACGTGCGAAAGCGACCGCTCCCCTGTGCACGGCAAACGACGCCTACAACGGACCCGCCCACATCGTCTCGATCAACACGTCGGTACACAAGGACACTCGCAAGTCGCCCGTCGCCGATGGACGCGACACCGTTATAGAGCAATTTGGCCTCGCCACCGATGCGCACGCCGGACATTGGCACCGTCAGGTTTCCTTTTTAGCCGCGGAGTCCATCCAGACGGCGCAGGCACGCGGGCTCGACGTACACGAGGGTGACTTTGGGGAGAACTTCACAACCCGGGGCATCAACCTGCTCTCGCTCCCTTTGGGCACACAGCTCAAGCTTGGAAGCGACGTGCTCGTCGAAATCAGCCAAATCGGCAAGGTCTGCCACACCCGTTGCGCCATCTACTATCTCGCCGGCGACTGCATCTTTCCCCACGAGGGCGTTTTCGGCGTGGTACTAAAGGGCGGAGAGGTCAACGCCGGTGACGAAATCCAGGTAGTCAAGCTCGGCGACGGCACCTGTTCGTTCACCCCCGCCGAGGCCCTCGAAAAGATTGAGCAGACTCGCCAGAAGGGCACGCTGTAGTTATAAAACCCCACGTTGAGATGGCTTTTACAGCCCAAAACTCCTCTCAAACAGAGCTCTGTAACGTTAAAGTTGAACTCTATGGTTTCTCAACAATTCATCATAACTGCAGGTCAAAGCCAAAGCCTCAAGTTCAACTTGACCCTTTGGAACCTTTAAGGTTCAAGTTGAGGTCGAAAGCAGTAGTAGAATACCGTTCGAACCATAACCTACGATTGATTGCAGAGGGACTGGATGCAGCATTCGAATCATCGCACCGCAGCGCTCATTGCGTCGAAGCCGGCTCGTATCATCACGAGCGCCGCTCTCGCCGTTGCGCTGACGGCCACGCCGATGCTCTCCCCCGTTGCGGCGTATGCCGCCTCGCAGGCAACGCAGGACCAGCTTTCCGCAGCCCAGCAGAAGATCGAAGCCGCCACGAGCGCCTACAACGACGCCCGCACCAAACTCGATGACCTGCAAAAGCAGATTGACTCCAATGAGGCAAGCATCGAGGAAATCGAGGCCAAGCTTCCCGAGCAGCAGGCCAAGGCAAGCTCCGCCATGCGCGATCTGTACAAGTATCAGAAGGGCACCAATCCCATCGTGAGCTTCCTGGTCAACGCGCAGAGCCTGGGTGAGTTCATCACGACCTGCAAATACACCAACCAGATCACGAGCTCGAGCGTCGACGAGATCGAAGAGCT
>WGSR01000238.1 GCA_014871545.1 Collinsella sp.
ACGTCGTCCAGGCGCAGCAACAGCTTGGTGAGTGTCGTCTTGCCCGAGCCCGATTTGCCCACCAGGCCCACGCGCTGGCCCGCCGCCACATGGAGTGTCAGGTCGTTGAACACGCTCTCGCCCGCCGCGGCGTCACGGTATGCAAAGCTCAAGTGCTCAAAATCAATCGCACCCTCGCCCACCTTGAGCTCGGGGGCATTCGTGTCGTCTGCCACCAGGCGTGGCTCGTCCAGCACACGCGTCATCTCGGCTGCGTCGCCTAGCGCGCGGTTGATGCGCTGCATCATGGAGCTTACGTAGTTCAGACGCATGGTGAGGTTGTACGTATAGGTAAAGATCATGACGAGCGCGCCGGCAGAGATGCCAAACCACGCGTTGCCGCCCGCGACGAACACGCTCACCACGGCCATGGTGATGACGATAAGGCCCGAGGTCGTAAAGTTGCGCTGCATCATGGCGTGCATCGAAACCGTCTCGGCGTCGCGCGCGGCGCGGTCGGCGGCATCGAACAGGTCGCGCTCAAAGTCCTCGCGCCCACAGGTCTTGACGGCCAGGATGTTCGTGACCGCGTCGGACAGCACACCCGACAGCTTGTTCTGCGCGGCGGACGTCGCGGCCGAAAGCGGCATGATGCGCTTGTACATAAGCCAGACAAACGCAATGTAGACGACCATGATGCCCACCAGGATCACGGTAAACGTCGGCACCACCGGGGCGAGCGCCGCCACCGTGCAGACGACCGAGGTGATGGTGGGGATGAGCGAATACACCGTTACGTCCACCAGACCCGTGTAGCCGCTCATAAAACGGCTCGTCTGGCTCACAAGCGATCCGCCAAAGCGGCTGGTGTGGAACGTCATGGATTGATTGGAGAGCGTGTCAAAGCACAGGCGCGCCAGGTGATAGTTGCCCGCAATCTCGAGCTTGTAGACGGTGTAGTCCTGCAGCTTGGAGAGGATTTGGCCCACTAGGTTAACGAGCACGAGTGCCAGAATGTAGGGACCAAAGACCTCAAACACCTGGTCGCCCGCCACGGGGCCGGCCTGGACGCGGTCGACGATAAGGGCCATCACGTAGGTGTTGGCAAACGTAAGCAAAAAGATATAACCCGCCGACGAGAATACCGAGAGAAAGACGATCAGTGGCTGTGTGCGCGTGACGTCCCAAAAACGCTGCAGCGTGCGACGTACGGTGGAGCGTTTGAGCGGACTGGTGCTTCTCTGAGACATGGGCTTCCTTTCGCGTCTGATAGGGCGAAACGCCATTGTTGCACATTGAAGCGCACTTCAGGCAAGCACAATGCGAGAAGCAGCGGGGCGCCCGCGTCTTTACGCCGGCGCCCCGCCGTCAGATGCAGCTAGTCCTCATCTTTTTGGTCTGCGAGCAGGCCTGCGGACTCCAAGCCCAAAATCGCGTCGGCCTCCCGCGCGTCTTCCAGCGCATCGATGTCCTTGAGCTTGCGCTCCATAACGTTGGTGCGCGTGGTGATAATGCCCTCGACCGTCTTGCCCGCGGTCTCGATCTGCTGCTGCGCGCGACGCAGCGCCGCCTGATAGCGCGGCAGCTCAGCCTTGACGGCGGAAAGCACGCGCAGCACGTCGTCGGTACGTTTTTGCAGCCTAAACGTCTGATAGCTCATCTGCAGGCTGTTGAGGATGGCAGCCATGGTGCTGGGGCCGGCAACGTTGACGTGATAGTCGCGGCCCAGGGTCTCGATAAGCCCGGGGCGGCTGACGACCTCAGCATACAGGCCCTCAAACGGCACAAACATAATGCCAAAGTTGGTGGTCGCGGGCACGCTCAGATACTTTTCGCAGATGTCCTTTGCCTCGCGCTTCACCATCGCATCGAGCATCTTGCGCGCAGCGGCAACAGCCTCAGCGTCACCCGACTCTTGTGCGTCAAGCAGATGCTCGTACGCGTCGCCCGGGAATTTGGAGTCGATTGGCAGCAGCACGGGATCGCCCTCGTCTACCGGCAGCTTGACGGCAAACTCAACACGCTCCGAGGCGCCGGGCTTGGTGGCAACGTTTTCCAGATACTGGTCGGGCGTAAGGATGTCCGCCAGGATCGCGCCCAACTGCACCTCGCCCAAAATGCCGCGCGCCTTAACATTGCCCAGCACGCGCTTAAGGTCGCCCACGCCGGTGGCGATAGATTGCATGTCACCCAGGCCCTTGTACACGGCCTCGAGCTGGTCGCTCACCTGCTTAAACGATGCAGACAGGCGATCGTTGAGCGTACGGGAGAGCTTCTCGTCCACCGTCGCGCGCATCTGATCGAGCTGCACGTTGTTGTCCTTGCGGATGGCGCCCAGTTGGGCATCGACCGTCTCGCGCACCTTGTCCAGGCGGTGCTCGATGCCCTCGCGGTTGGCGCCAAGCTGTTGGGCCGTCTCACGGCGCAGGTCATCCATACGGTCGCCAGCCTGCGAGAACTCACGCGCGATGGTCAGGTAGCGCTGCTGCTCCACGGCCGCATCGGTTGTCTGCTGCTGCGCGATGGCATTTGCCGTGCGGCGGGTTTCTGCCAGCGCGACGTTGAGGGCATCAAGCGTGCTGTTGGCCTGCTCGAGCGCCGCCAGCGTCTCCGCACCGCTATCGCCGCGCTCCCGCAGCTCGGCGCGAAGGCTCTTAAGCTGCAGGGCACAAGCCACGGCAACCCCCACCGCCACCAAGGCAATCACAACAAGCGCAATATCAATAGCAGACATAGATTCCGCCCAACAAACCCAATCGATTATCAATCAAAAC
>WGSR01000239.1 GCA_014871545.1 Collinsella sp.
TAGTTGCCAGCGGGCCTGTTCCCGAAGTACACCGTTGAATCGCACAGAGGGGAGGAATGCGAATCAAACTCAACAGGGCAGGCTTTTTCATCGCCTATTGCCTGCTCCGTTGCTGAAACCAATATAGTTCACCGTGGTTTACTTTCTGACGGCAAAGTACGCCACCACACCTTCTCCATAAGTTAGCTCTGGTAAACCTACAGCGTAAAACCACCACAAAGGGGACAGGCGCCTTTGTGGTGGTTTTCGCCACGGCAGAACCGCTAGAGCCCGGCAGGCCAGCGACAGGCGGCCAAGTCGACGTGCATGTCGTCCTTAAACGCCACACCCTCCCCTAGCAAAAGCTCACGTTGAGCATCGGGACCGCCAAAAGCGAAGCCCTCGCAAATGCGACCGTCGGCAAACACCACACGATGGCAGGGAATCTGGCCGGGGCGCGGATTACTATGCAGGGCATACCCCACGTACCGCGCACTTCGTGGACGACCGGCAAGCAGCGCCACCTGGCCATACGTGGCGACCATCCCCTCGGGGATCTGCTCGACCACCTCGTACACCCGTTCAAAAAAGCCCTCAGACGCCATTGCTCGCTCCCTTCCACCCGGAAAAGCATAAACCACCACAAAGGTGCCTGTCCCCTTTGTGGTGGTTTATGGCAGGTCGGTTAGTTGGCGGGCTGGAAGAAGGCTACGGCGACGGCGCCGGGGCCTACGTGGGTGCCGATGGTGGCGCCGATGGTGTGAACGGGCAACTCGCCCTCGGTGTGGCCAGCCCACAGTGCCGCGCTGTCCTCGACATACTTCTTGAGCACCGCATCCGAAAGACCCGTATAGCCGAGCGCCAGCGGCATGGAAAAGTCGATGCCGCCTGACTTTTCGACCTTTTGGTTCAGCAGGTTGCGGCCGTTCTTGGAACCGCGCGCCTTGCCCAGCTGCACGATAAGGCCGTCCTCGACAGCCACCACGGGCTTCACGTTGAGCAGCGTGCCCACGGCGCCGGCCGCAGCAGATAGACGACCGCCGCGAACCAGGTACTCCAGCGTCTCGAGCAGGCCGATGACGGCCACGCGGTCACGGACGGCCTCGACGGCCGCCGCGATCTGGGCCGCACTACGGCCCTCGTCCACCAAGCGCAGCGCGTACTCGACCAGGACGCGCTCGCCGAGGGTGACATTGTTGCTGTCTACCACGAACACGTCGCCACCTGGCGCCTCGGCAAGTGCGGTACGGGCACTCTGGTTGGTGCCCGAGAGCTTAGCGCCCACGGTAATAATCACAGCCTCATCGCCGGCCTCACGCGCCTCGGCAATAGCCTGCGAAAACGCGTACGGGTTGACCTGGCCGGTCTTGGGCAGCTCATCGCGCTCCACGAGCATCTCGTAAAAGCGCTGGTGATCGATGTCGACGCCATCCATGTACACATCGGTGCCAAAGGTGCCGGACAGCGGCAAAACATCCAGCGCCGGGTGTTCCGCCGGAGACAAATCGCTTGCGGAATCGGTAATAATGCGGACGGACATAACGAATCCTTTCTTGCGCAGGTCCCGCGCAGGGAATTTTGACAACAATGCCCCGGCACGGTATACGCGCTTAAAACGGGACGATGCAGTTGTTAATGGGTAGCAAATGCCTTGGCGGCCTTAGATCTCGCGCAGGGTGTTGAGAATCGTGCGCAGCGACGCATACATCTGCTCGCGCTGCTCCACACCCATAGCCTTACCGGTGGTATCGAGCACCTCGCGAATGATGCGGTCCGCCTCGCTCATGCTCTCGCCGCCCAGAGCGGTCAGGCGCACCGGAGCACGATACTTAACGGCGGCATCGCCCGAATCGTCGACCTCGACGTAGCCGCCCTCCTCCAGATGCGCGAGCGTACGCGAGACGGCGGCGCGGGTCACGCCTGCCATGCGAGCCAGGTCGGCGCCAGTCAGGCCATCCTTGCTGCGCTCAAGATAGTACAGGCACATAACGTCGGAGCCCTTGAGACCCAGCCTTGCGCCCTCAGACGTCTTAATGCGCTGGATCTCCTTGTAGAGTCCGCTGATCAGTCCGACAAAGTCCTCGAAACGTGTCTCGTCGCTCTGCTGCATGGGAGACGACCGCCTTTCGCTTGCATAATGCTAACGGGTAAACATCTTAGCCGTACTTAACGGCCGGCAGCCCTGCACGCCCCATTTGTTAACCCATCAACATAAAAACCACCACAAAGGGGACAGGCACCTTTGTGGTGGTTTGGGGCATCAATAGGTTCTAGGCGCCGCTACAGCTCCACGCAAGGATTGTCGCGGGTCACAAGCGTCTTAATGACAACCGTCGCTCCCAGATAGCGCTCGAGCAGCTCGGCTAAGCGATCGATCGCAGCCTGGCAATCCCCCATCCGCTCGGACTCCACGCACTCAATCGCCAGGAACGCATCGGCCGAATTATCGGACAGCGCCGTGCGAACGCCGTCGCGCCAGTTCCAGCAGCGGCACACAGCGCCCGCATCGTCGATGTAGGCGAGCTCGCCGGGCAGCGTCGGATCGTCCGCCTCCTCGCCAAGCGGCAAGAACGCATCGCCACCGTCGGTCACCTTCAGGCGAAGGTCCCCCTCGATCGCATGCAGGTCCTCGCCGCCAACGGGCAGCGCATAAGTCAACGAAATCGTGTTGTAGATATCCACCGCCGGTGTGATGTGGCCGACCGGCTTGCCTTTGAGCACGCGCTTGAGCAGGTTCTCAACTGAGCAACGCGCGCCCTT
>WGSR01000024.1 GCA_014871545.1 Collinsella sp.
CCTCGCTATACCCCTTTTGCCCGCCCCCGCCGGAGCCACACGGGAGGCAGGTTAACTAATTCGGGCCCGGCATTCAGAAAAGTCAGTGCAGCAAAATGGCGATGCGGATAGCGACATGGGCATGGTTTTCGCTGCGCGCACGGGTCCCCTGGGGAGCGCCGTGCATTTTTGGGAGTATTCAGCAAGCCAGGACGGCTGCATACACGCCGGACACACCATATTGGTCCCAAGGACGCCTTCGACCGGCGATTTGAGTCGGCAGGCAAACCCCGCCAGGACAAAAAGGCATGCTTCGCGCCGCGCCGGACCCCAAAATGACGTCAATCTCCGCAACGTTACTCAGCCGCAGCGGCACCGGCAGAGCTCGCGGTGCTGAATACTCCGTTTTTTGCACGGCACGGGCGGGGGTACATCAGGATCAGGAAGAATATCCCAGCCTATTTATGCAATCTGTAATGGGAAGTATGCAAAACACCAAGAGGCAGCATTGCTGATGTCCAAATTGAGCGCGCAGGGCAGCGGCGCGTCCGCCCTGCGCCCAAATCCAGCAGAGCGGGGACGCTCCTAACAAATCCCCACCGGCAAACAAACGCGGCTCGAGCGCTATCCCAAAATAGGCTTCCCGAGCCGCGTTTAACGGTACGACATGAATATTAGTGCTCGTAGATCAAGTTACCTGCCAGGTAGGTGGCCTGAACTTTTGTGGCCTGGAGGTCTTGGGGGTCAACGGTGAGCGGGTTTTGGTCCAGGACTACAAGGTCGGCATACTTGCCGGGCTCCAGGCTGCCGAGGTTTTGCTCGTCGCCCGCTGCGTACGCGCTGCCAAGCGTGTAGTTGCGCAGAGCCGTTGCTGCATCGATGCGCTCGCTCGGCAACCAGCCGCCCTCGGGCCAGTGGCTTTTGGGGTCCTGGCGCGTGATAGCCGTGTAGAGCACGTTCATGCTGGTAACGGGCGTGATAGGGCTGTCGGTACCGAAGGCTTGGCGAATGCCGCGCTGCTTATAGGTTGCAAACGGCCACATGATGCGGCTGCGCTCCAGGCCCAGATCACGCTCCGGTCCACCCGGGTCGAGTGTAATGTGACAGGGCTGGCTCGAAGCAACCACGTTGAGCTTGCGCAGGCGATCGATGTCCCCGGGCAGGAGGTTCTCCAGATGCTCGAGCGTGTTATGGCCGCGCTGGGGCAGGCCGTACAGGTCAGCGGCCTCCTCGAAGATATCCAGCGCGGCATGAATCGCACCGTCACCGATGACGTGGATGCGCACGGTGTGACCGCGCTCCGCGGCCGCCAGAACCAGTTCGCGCATGCGCTCAGCCGGAACCGTCAGACGGCCCTGGTCGCCCGGGAAGCGCGGATTGGCATAGGGCTCAGTGAGATATGCCGTGTGTTCGCTCGACACGCCATCGAAGAACTGCTTGAAACCCGGCGCCGAAAGCAGCGCGTTGTTCGCGTAACGTACCTGGAGCTCTTCTAGACGCGACTGGTCATCCAGCAGCGTGGGGAACAGATGGACACGAATGCCCAGCTTGCCGGCCGTCTGCAATTTGTCATAGACATCGTCGCGGATAAAGTCGCATCCCGGCATGGGCATGAGCGACATGTCGCAGATCGAGGTGATGCCCTGCTCGGCCATGCGCCTCATTTGATCGGCGTAAGCGCTTGCGATGCGATTTTCGCCCAGCCACTCAAGGCAGCGCGGCAACAGCTGCATGGCAGCCGCTTCGTGAGCAATGCCCGTGAGCTCGCCGTTTGCGTCCTTGTCGTAGCTACCGCCCGCTGGCGGCTCGCTGTCGCGCGTGACGCCGAGCGCCTCGAGTGCGCAGCTGTTGAGCCACAGCGTGTGGCCGTCGCCCGAGTACATAACGCAGGGACGATCGGGGAATGCCGCATCGAGCGACGCCTTGGTAGGATGCTCGGGCGGGTCCCAACGGTAGTCGCGCCAGCCCTGCGTCACAACCCAAGCGTCGTCGGGCAGGTCCTGGGAAAACTCGAGCGCATGTTGCACCAGTGCCGCCTCGGACGTGCCCATATCCATGAGCATGTACGGCGAGGAGCCAACCGAGGTATGGAAGAAGTGCAGATGCGCGTCATGGAAACCGGGGCAGACAAACTGCTCGTCGTAGTCGAGAACCGGCGTGGCGGCGGGAGCGGCGGCGATCACGTCATCGGGCGCACCGACTGCGACGATACGGTCGCCTGCGATGACGATCGCCAACTCGCGGGCGGTATCGATGCCGTCTTGGGCGGTAAAAACGTTCTTGGAGCGGATAATCCGATCGATATGTTGCATGGGCATCCCCATCTCTGGCAGGAAATTCAACACCCCCGAGTGTACTCCCCCGCCCTTGTAACAAAACCCCAAGCGGCAAACGGCAACTTTACCAGCCCTAGCGGCAGGTGGCATACTGGAGAAAGCCTGTACGATTTTGCGATCAACCCAGCAAGGAGCAAATCGACCATGACGAAGACCAAGGCACAGCAGATTATGGCGGCGACCGAGGCTCGCGCGGCAGACGATGTCACCGCGGCCATCCGAGATATCGCCGCCGAGTTTGAGCCCTATATCATCAAGCAGCGCCGGCACTTCCATAAGCACCCGGAGCTGAGCCTCGCCGAAGAGCGCACAACCTCCGACATCGCCAACCAGCTCGACGCCATGAATATCCCCTATGAGCGCCCCCTTAAGACGGGCCTGGTGGCGACCCTTCGCGGCACCGCGCCCGACGCCTATCGCGAGGACGGCACGCCGCGGCGCCGCATCCTGCTGCGCGCGGATATCGACGCCCTGCCCGTCACCGAGCAGACCGGCGAGGAGTTCGCCAGCGTCAACGAGGGCTGCATGCACGCCTGCGGCCACGACTGCCATATCGCCATGATGCTCGGCACGCTGCAGATCCTGCGCCATATGACCGACGACATCCACGGCGAGGTCCGCATCGTCTTCCAGCCCAGTGAGGAAAACGGCCAGGGCGCGAAACTCATGATCGGCACGGGCGTGCTCGACGGCGTCGATGGCGCTTACGCCGCGCACATCTGGAGCGAGGTCGATGCCGGCACCGCAAGCTGCGAGCCCGGCCCGCGCATGGCCAATACCGACTGGTTCCGCATCGATGTCCGCGGCACCTCGTGCCACGGCGCCATGCCCCAGCGCGGCCACGACGCCGTCATGGTTGCCGCCGAGATCGTCAATGCCCTGCAGACCATCGTCTCGCGCGAAATCAGCCCCTACGAGCCGGCCGTCATCACCGTCGGCGAGCTGCATGGCGGCACCGCGCGCAACGTTATCGCCGGCACGGCCTACCTCGCCGGCACAGTGCGCACCTACGGCGATTCGACCCACGAGGAAATGCCGGAGCTTATGCGCCGCATCGTGGAGCATACTGCGGCCGCCTTGGGCGCCGAGGCAGAGCTCACCGACTACACCATCGCCAACTACAAGGTCGAAAACGACGCGGGCTCGAGCGAGCGCTGCCGTCAGGCTGTAATTAAGTGTCTGGGCCCCGCCGGCCAAGGCCATTATCGCGGCACGCTTTCGGGCGAGGATTTTTCGGAGTACCTGCGCCGCGTACCGGGCGTGCTCGCCTTTGTAGGTACGCGCAACCCCAAGATTGGCGCCACGTACGCCCAACATTCCTGCTTTTACAAGATCGACGAGAGCGTGCTGGCCAAGGGCTCCATGGTGGCAGCCCAGTATGCTATCGACTTTTTGGCCGAGCCCACGCAAGAGGAGCTCGACGGCCCCACGATCGCCGCGGTTGCCGAGACCAACCCCGACTTGGCCGCCAAGCTGCGCTCTGCCAAGGCCACGGCCGCTGAGGCGCGCGACGCCATGCACGATGCTCGCACCGCCCGCCATGCTGCAATCAAGGGCATCCACGATGCGCGGGCTGCCGCTCGCCACGAGGAAAAGCGCGACGAGTAGCCGTCACGCCCATCCATAACAGCCTGGCTAAAGCAAAGCGGGGGCGGACGTTATCTCAACGTTCGCCCCCGCTTATGTGTCGACCGTTTTTCTAGCGCGTCCTCCGTCACGCCAGGTAAGAGCGAAGGATGGTGAGCCAGCGTGGGGGTTCGAGGTGGATGATATCGTCGGGAACTCCGGCGGGCGCATAGCCGCCAAAGAGCAGACCGGCATCTGCCGGATTGATGAGGCGCACGATCCATACGACGACGACCAGCACGCACAACACGGTGACCGCAATGTCGATACCACGCTTTAGCTTGCTCGATGCCACCTCCTCGCGCACGAACGCGAGCACAAACGCAATCGGCACCACCCAAAACAGCGGATGGTAGGCAAAGGCAGCCGCATAATCGAGGCGCAGCGCCGCCAGCCACGCCCTCGTCATGCCGCATCCCGGACAAGGAATGCCCGTCATCAATCGAAAAATGCAGCCAATGTCGAGCAGGTAGAGCGCGAGCCAGGCGACAAAGAGCGCGCCGGTGCAAAAAAGGGCGCGGCGAAGGAGCTCTGCCGTGCCCCTATGTCCCTGGGAGCTGTTCACGCCGCCCTTATTGTTAGGCACGAGCGCCAAGGCGAGTGTTGTAAGCCGTTGCCATGGCATTGGTATTATTGATGACGATGTTCATAGCGAAGATGGGACCAAGGCCGCACAGGAGCGCGCCGAAGATCTGCCACAGAAGAACGGTGGTGCCGTTTTCCTGGAACACCAGGCCGTAGCGAGGAGCGTTGGCCTGCAGGCGGTTGCCAATCTTGTAATACCAGTAGTACGCGTAGAAGCCGCAGGTCACAAACGATAGAAGGATGAATTCCGCCAGACCCGGCGTGTAATCGCCGTCATCCTGACACAACGTGTTGACGTCGCGTGCCAAGCAATACAGGAAGTAGAACGAATAGATACCGCAGGTCACAAGAGAGAGCAGCAGCCAGCCGATCAGGCTGCGGTCAGCCTTAATGGGGCCATAGCCCATCGGAGCGGATGCGGACTGTTGGGCGTATTGACCGGTGTACTGCTGCTGAGGCTGGGGCGCGGGCTGAATAGCCTGGGCCGGAGCGGGCTGGGGCTGCGGGGCCGCAGCGGCAGAAGCGGCACCAACGGCGGATCCGCAAACAGGGCAGAATTTGGCATCATCCGAAATGGGAGAACCACAAGTGGGACAGAACATGAGCCTCTCCTTTTCCTAAGGCGTCGCACGCCTTCAAACCTTACACGTCTACGTTCTCAACAATAGCCGCGACGTTGTTGCGCAACATTGACCAATTTCCGAGAAATTTTGCTGCAACCGTTTTCCCAGGCATTTTCTTGCTTTCGCAGTAGAAAAAGGCACCCCGGGCTCAGTTGCCCAGGGCGCCTCGACCGGCTATTCGGTTTGATTGTTTTCGGCAGCAGGATTATCGCCCGGCTCATCCGCCGGCGTGGCAACGGCATTCCAATCGGGTTCCGCAGGCGTCGCCTCGGGCGCCGGTACGGGGACAGGAGCAGGTGCCGGGGCAGGGGCAGGCGCGGGTGCCGGGGCAGGTGCAGGCGCGGGTGCCGGGGCAGGCGCAGCACCAGTGGCTGCCGTGGGATTGAATCCCGCAGGAGCAGGCTTCTTCTCACCCGGGAGCACAAAAGTCAAAACGTCGTCCTTGTCCTCATCGGCCCATTCGCTTGCATAACGTGCAGCCCAATAGCCAACGGCACGGTGCTTGAGCATCTTGCCAAAGACCGTAAGGAACACCGTGACGAATGCAATCAGCACCAGGAACAATACGAGCGTGACACCACCGGCGGTAACAATCGCCTCGATACCCGTGGGGCGATAGTAATAGCCGTACGCGCCAATTCCGGCGATGGCACCAAAGACAGCTGTCAAGATCCACGTAATGGCGTTGGAAACCAGGCCCGTCAAAAACTCCGGAAGGAACGAAGCGCAGAACAGCTTGGTCTTGTTGTGCTTAAACGCCGCCCAGACCTTATCGAGCGAAAACGCGCTCTCGACGCGACCGGTCACCGCAAAATGCATCACGGCAATGTCGGCGAACATCTTAAAGAAGACACCCAGAATCGCCGAGGCAATCAGCGCCAGGACAAGCAGGCCGAGCGAACCGAACAGCGCAGCCTCGAGCGCATAAGAGCCGTAATAAGAATACGAGCCCGCGGCACCAATTACCACGCCCTCCACCAGCGAAAGCACAACACCGATCACGGGAATGGCAGCGATAACCTCGAGCACGACCGAAATAACTCTCGAAAAGACTCCGAGGCCAAACGACGTGGAACGCATCAACGGACGCTCCATGCCGTCATCGATCTTAAGCGACAGATCGCGACCCCATTCGATGCCAAAGCCCGAACCGCACACGCTCGCCACGTAGGCGGCCAAAAAGCCGATGGCAGCCGCAATACCGCCGATAACGGGGATGAACAGAACGAGTACCGACACGGCACAGATAAGCGCCGGCAAAAAAGCGATCTGACACACGCGCTGCAGCACGCCCGGAGTCTTGGTCATATCCTCAAACGCCTGAGCCACACAGCCCTTGGACGCGCTCATGGGAGGCTGAGGGACAAATTGCTGAGGCTGAGGCTGACCCTGAGGCGCGGAAGCTGCAGCACCGGCATTAGGAGCGCCGCACACACCGCAGAACTTGTCGTTATCGCCCATAGGGGCGCCACACTGCGAACAAAACATCGAAATCATCCCTTCGTATCTTGAGCGAATCACCTGGATCGCAAACGATGTCTTTGGCATCATTATCGCCCAATGTGGGGACAAATACTCTTAGATGACGTATTTGCAACGCGTGAGGCGCTTTTGGATTGTTTGATGAGTGCGTCCGCGTTAGTTCGTTCCGCGGAAACCCTTGCCGACGATCTCGGAGCTGTCGACAATCGTAATAAAGGCACCCGGATCGACCTCGCGCGCATAGCGGCGCAGCTGCACGGCCTCGCGACGGCTCAGCACGCTCATGATCACCGTCACGCACTTGCCCGAGAAGGCACCGTAGCCACGACTGATAGTCGCCGTACGATTGAGATGCTTGACGATAAACTCCTCGACCTTAAGGGGCTCGGAACAGATGACCGTGCAGACCTTACGAAGGTGAATGCTCTCGATGGCCTTGTCGACCACGAGCGTCTTGGCAAACAGGCCGAGCACGCAATACAGGCCGACACGCGGGCCATACAAAAAGGCCGCGATGGTCACGATGCCGATATCGACCAACAGCAGTGCGCGGCCAATCTCGAGCGTGGTGCGGCGCTTGAGGATCATAGCGAGGATATCCGTGCCGCCCGTCGAGGCGCCGATATCAAAGACGATGGCGCTGCCGAGCGCCGGCAGAATCACGGCAAAGCACAGGTCAAGCCACATATCGCCCGTCATCGAGATATCGGTCGGGATAAAGAGCTCAAACAGCGAAACATAGGCGGACAGTGCAAACGAGGCGAAGACGCTCCACAGGATTGCCTTGCGCTCCAAAAAGATAAAGCCCAAAACGACGAGAACCGCGTTGATAATCCACATAAAGACGCCGACGGGCAGGGTCGGGAACAGCGTGGACAGAATGACCGACACGCCCGAGGTGCCGCCAAAAGCAAAGTGATTAGGGGTTTTAAACGCAACGATGGCAAAGGCCGTAAGAATCAGGCCCAGATTGAGCTCGGCGAAAAAGCGCGGGAAGCCTGGCTCCTGGCTGCGCTTTTGGCCGGCACGCTCACCGCGCTCGATATCGGTGCGATCGACCACGCGCTCCATCGGCACCACGGGAGGACGATGTACCTCCTCGGCAGCTCGCGATGCCGCCTCTGCCGCGGCAGCCTCAATCGCCCATGCCTGGCTTTCTGTTTCGTGCTCGTCAGCCATTACGGCAACCCCTCGTTAACAATTTGGAAACAATGCGCCCATTAGGGTAACGCGGAACGCGACGATTGCAACCCCTAGTTAGACGAGCGGTATGCCTACATCGGGGGCATACAAATAACGGCCGGCCGCACATACATCCGTGCGACCGGCCGTTTGACGTTTTCGCAGATAAAACCTGCCAAAATAAACATCCCTTTTTGGTAGGTTACTCGTGCTGGTTGGTGCGGTGCTCGTACTCCTCGGGGGTGATGACATCCTCGATGCGCAGGTTGACGCCTGCCACCTCAAGGCCGGTCATCGCAGCCAGACGCTCGGTCACGCGCGCCTTAACGTCGTCGAAAATCGCGGGCGCGTAGGCGCCGTACTCGATAATGACGGAAATGTTGACGACCACACGGTTGTCATCGGTGACCTCGACCGTCACGCCCTTGGTCAGATTCTCGGCACCGAACTGCTCCTGCACAAAGTGCATGAGGTTGCCCTTCATGCCCAGGACGTGCGGTACCTCGCGGGTGGCCATGGCGACGATCTTCTCGATCACACCGTTGGAATAGGTCAGCGAATCCTCGGACTCGTCCGCTTCCTCATCATCCTCGTCCGCATCGTCGGCGGGTTCGGCCTCGACGAGCGCCTCGTCCTCGAGCGTTACGTCCTCGGCCTCGGCGACGACGGTCTCGTCCGCCTCGAGCTCGGTATCGGCCACATCGACCTTCGTGTTAAAAGCCATGGTTCCTCCTTATGCCCACCGCACACGCGGCGGTCGAATACATGCTAGCGACCGCTAAACAGACGGCCGAAGAAGTTGACGATCCCGTTCTCGCCGTCGCGGATCTGGCCAATCACGGCGCCGATCAGCACAAAGAAAGCGATGACGAGCGTATCCCACAGGCCGAGCGTGAGCACCAGCACGGCGAGCACAAAACCAGCGACGGCTCCGAGCGTGGTGTTGGGATGGCGCACGGCATAGCTCCAGATGGCTGCCCCCGTGCCCTTGATGAGACCCATGGCCTCATCAAAATCATCGGCGACCGCGTCATGCGACTCGGTACCCTCCACCTTGGGATCGACGGCCTCGCCTGCCGGCACGGCGCTCTGATCGATAGTCAGACGCGGGGTGCGGACGGTCTTGTCTTGATTGGTATCACTCACCGGAAACCTCCACGGTCTGGACGGTAGTCTTGGACGGCAAAAAACGAACGCGTGCGATCGTACCCGGCGTGCCGAGCATGGTGTCGCAGGCCTCCTCGATACGTTGCTGCATCGCGGCTGCAAGGGAGGCCACATCCCGGTCGTCGAGCGCGATGGCGTCGACCTTAAAACGGACGCGCGATTCGTCGGAGCCCTGCACGCGTGCCTCGACATGCTCGATCATCACGCGATCGTCGCGCTCTGCCGCGGTGCGAGCACACGAGGAGAGGGCAGCGAGCGTGACCTCGATATTGCGCTCCCCCGCCGGATGCACGCAGGACGGCTCGCGACGAGCAAACATCAGGCGGAAGAAACCCACGAGCACGC
The DNA here is from genome assembly GCA_014871545.1 of Collinsella sp. Taxonomy (GTDB): domain Bacteria; phylum Actinomycetota; class Coriobacteriia; order Coriobacteriales; family Coriobacteriaceae; genus Collinsella. The sequence continues at coordinate 9,326 of WGSR01000024.1, forward strand.
CGAGTGCCACGACGCCGCCGCACGCCGTAACAACGATGCGAGGCAGCGGATCGCGCATCAGCAGCATAAAGCGATAGGTATATGGCCCCCAAAACTGGCAGACTAACGTACCCAGCGCCACGACGGCGGCGGCAAGATACACGATCGCCAGGGCTCGTTTGAGCACGCGCATGCAGCGCTCCCTTCAAATCTCGATCCACAGAATGCAAAACGATTCGCATCATTATAAAAGAGCCGGGTCCGGTGCCTCATTGCACGCGGATCCGGCTCATCTATTCCACGAGGCTTGCATGCTCGCTTCATTATGCCCAGATATGCACGGCTCAATCCGTGCGGGCGCTACTCCTCCTCGAGGGCAGCGATGACCTCGTCGGTCATGTCCATGGTGCTGTAGACATCCTGGACGTCGTCGAGCTCCTCAAGACGGTCGATCAGGCGCTGAACCTTCTTGGCGTCGGCGCCGGAGACCTCGGTCGGGGTGGTCGGGACCATGGTGGTCTCGGAGCCCTTGACCTGGACGCCCTGCTCCTCGAGCGCCTTGGAGACAGCCATGACCTCGTTGGCAGTAGTCCAGACGATCCACTCCTCGCCGGCGTCCTCGTAGTCCTCGCCACCGGCCTCGGCGATGGCCATCATGAACTCATCCTCGTCACCGGCAGCACCGTTGGCGATCATGGTCTCCTTCTTGGCGTTCTCGTCCAGGATCTCCTTGGCGACGACGATCTGACCCTTGCGCTCAAACTGGAAGGCAACGGAGCCGGAGGTGCCCAGGTTGCCACCAGCGTGGGAGAAGGCGGAACGGACGTCGGCAGCGGTGCGGTTGCGGTTGTCGGTCAGGCAGTCGACGTAGACGGCGACACCGGCGGGACCGTAGCCCTCGTACACAATGTTCTCGTAGACGGCGGCGTCGGCACCCGAACCAAAGGCCTTATCGATAGCGGACTTGATCTTGTCCTTAGGCATGGACTGAGCCTTGGCCTTGGCGACGGCAGCGGCGAGGCTGGCGTTGTTCTCGGGCAGCGGGTCGCCGCCGAGACGGGCAGCAACGGTGATGTTGCGGCTGAGCTTGGAGAAGAGGGCGGAACGCTTGGCGTCCTGCGCGCCCTTACGATGCTTGGTTGTGGCCCACTTAGAGTGTCCGGACATACGTGTCTCCTATCGGTTTCGACCTAAAGCCCAGCGTGGATGCTCGGGCAATATAAACAAACGTCGTTATGATATACCTACTGGCCTGCGAGATAAACCCCAAAATGAAGGCGTCGTGATGATGTCCCCTTTGGTGCAAAGAAACCTGGCCCTCAATGCACCAAATTAGAACCAGAAGAAGTCGCTGCGGGTGACGGTGGCGCCGATGGCGAAGGGCATGCAGGCGATGACCGGATACAGGTAGCGCATGTAAGTCGAGCCGTTGCACGGGCCAATCAGGCACACAGCGAGCACGCCCAACAGCGGCACCCAGATCGCCAGCGCACGCCATGAATGACGACGCAGCAAGTAGACCACCACGGCGATCATGATCCACACATAGGTGGCCGAGCTCATGGTGAGCGAGATAAAGGGAACACGCTGCACCGCCACACGGTACAAATTGATCAGGTGGTCGCACCAGCGCACCACGTTGCTGTCAACCGGATGGAAGTCGAAGTACTTGAGGTTGTCGGGCTTCGCCATAATCTCGGCACTGCGCGCCGTGCTGTAGACCCACGCATCGCGGGCACTCGGATAAAAGTAGCCGTAGTAGTTATTGATGAGCGCCGAGATATAGCACTCGGGATCCTTCTTAAACATCTGAGCCCATACCTCAAAATAGGCCTTGATGTCCTCCTGCGAGGCGTACTCGTTAAAGCAATTCTTGACGGCATCGGACTTGTCGGGGTTGTAGCGGCGGCCCAGGTTCTCGTACTTGAGTACGCGATCGATCACGGCACGCTCTTCGTCGGTCACCGAACCGTCGCAAGGAGCCTCCACGATGGTGCCGTCCTCCTTAACCGTGGGGTTGACGCCCGAGTTGAGGCCGTCGTGCTTTTGGACGAAACGAGCCGTCTGCTGGAACGGAATCGAAAGGATTTCGCGCTTGGAACCAGGCGTGATATCGTGCGCCGGCATAAAGACCTTGGTGAAATACATATTAGAGGCAAGGCAGAGCGCGAGCACCGCGAGAACGCCAACCCAGCGGAAACGCGGGATGGCGCCCGAAGGCGCAGCACCAGTCTGCTTGGCTGCACGACGAGCCACATGCACGTCCCATACGCAAAACGCCGCCGCGATTACGCATGCCGCCAGGGGAAACACCAGGCCGCCGTTGCGCAGGAACGTGGAACCCATGGCGCCCAGAGCGAGCAGCAGCCAGTCGTGGCGCGCAAAGAGCACGGGGGCTTTCTCGCCCGCTCGCTCGACATTGGCATCACGACGGGGCAAGCCACATGCCACGAGCTTAACGGTCTGTACCAGCAGCACCAAGAACGCGTCGGCAAAGAGCACGTCTTTGGTGAGCAGCGCCGCGTAGTTAGAGAACATCGGCATAAACGCAAAGAACAGCAGGATCGCACCGCGAACCGGAAGGCTCACGCCCAGTTTGCGCAGCGACGAAATGGAATAGGCCATGCAGGCAGCCGTGATGACAAACTGAGCGCAGGTGTAGATGGCAAGACCTGCGTTAGCACTGTTGAACAGCGAAAGCCCCAGCTGAACGCACGAGCCGATGATAGCCGTGTGCACCACGGGGTGATGTCCGTTGAGCAGCACGTTGGGGTTGAGTAGGCGCAGGTAGTCGCTCGTGCCGTTGGGATAGTTGAACCACTGGCGAATCTGCGCGCCCGTATCTCCCATAAAAAGGCCAGGCAGCGAAGCGATGAGCGTGGGCGCCCAGACGATCATAAGCACCAGGAAGGGCCCGGCAAAGGGATGGACCGAGAGCACGGCGTGAGTC
>WGSR01000240.1 GCA_014871545.1 Collinsella sp.
CCATAGTTGCCAAACAGGCCGGCGCCCGAGGCAAAGTTGGCCACGGAGCCCTTGGTCTCCTTCAGGTGCGGATAGGCCTTCTGCATGTACAGATAGGTGGCATACAGACCGGAATAAATGGCTAGGTTAAACTGATCCATGGTATGGTCGGCGATGGTCACACCCGAGGCGCTGGCCTGAGCATTGTTGACGACGGCGTCGATGCGGCCGAACTCCTCAATGGCCTTGTCGATAACGTTCTGGACGACAGCCTCGTTGTCCTGACCAGCCGAAACATCGGCCTGAACAGGCAGAACCTTGACACCGTACTCGGCCTCGAGGGACTCCTTGGCGGCCTCGAGCTTGGCGACGTTGCGGCCGGTGATAACGAGGTTCGCGCCCTCCTTTGCAAAAGCGATATCGATGCCGTAACCGATGGAGCCAGCGGAGCCGTCCTTAAGCGTGGCCTTGCCGCCGCCGGTGACGATCACGGTCTTACCAGTGAAAAGTCCCATATAAAGTCCTTTCAAATCGCGACGGGCGCACCCGCCGACTGCGCGCATCCAAATAAACGCGCCAAAAGCTGAAATGCAACTTTAACGGGTTCAAGTGAAAAATAAAGCCCATGGCAGGCGAACGGCGCAACGTCTTTCGGCGAAGGGAATGTCAAGTAAAAATTGGATAGAGTGGCCGAGTTTTTGCTATCGACGCGAGCCATCGAACACGTTTTGAAACTTTGCTGCGGCGCGCGGGAAGTCGGCGCGAGACTTTATCATAGGGTGACAAACAACGATGAGGAGCACATACCTATGACAGACGAGCTGGACCCCCAGACTCAACAGCATATTGATGATTCCGCAGACGTCACCGCAGATGCTGATGCTGTGACCTGCGATGATATTGACCTCGACGACCCCATCTTGGACGAAAGCGCTACGGCGGAAACCCCTGGCGCCGAAGATGCAGGCGAGCAAAACGACGATGCGCCCGCTCAGGACGACGACCCCGTACAGGATGCCGCTCCGCAAGCTGCGGGCCCTATCGAGGTGTCTTCGGAAGAAGAGCTCGACGCCGTCATGGACTCCATGATGGATGCCGTCAAAGCGATGAAAGACGCCGTGGCCGACGCTGACGTTGACGCCGAGGAAGAGGAGGCTGCCGAGGCGGCCTCGACCTTTGTACCCGGCGAGACTCCGGTTGCCGACCAGGGCAGCACCATGCCCTCGTTTCTGCAGCTCGAGCACCCCACGATTGGCGCCGATGCGGTCGACCCGCACGCAGCAGGCTTTTCTGTGGTCGAGGGCGGCACCGGCAACATCTCCGTGCCGCAGGCTGCCGATGCGGATGCTGCTGACACCGCTCGCCCGACCGCCTCGCACTCCCCTGCCGCGAACCGCGATCTGGGGACCGCTGTCTCGAACACCGCGAACGCCCTGGGCACCTTTATTGCCCAGGGCGCCTCGGCCATGCGCGAGATGAACGCCGCGAAAAAGGCACTTGCCGATGCCCGCGCCCACCTGGCCGAACTTGAGCAGCGCATTGCCGATCAGGCCGAGGAGCTCGAGACGCGCCAGGATATCGCTGGCCGCTACGACCAGATCGTCGCCGACCAGCGTCAGGCGATTGCCACGGCCCAAAAGACTGCAGCGGCCGCCGAGATTGACCGTGATGCCCACGCCGCCAAAGCGACAGAGCTCAAGGGTCAGCTCGAACAAATGAAGACAGAGGATGACGCGACTGAGCTCCGCCTGAAGGCCGCGCTCGACGCCGTGGAGGCCCGCGAGGCAAGCTCACGCGAGACTGGCAACCGCCTCGTTCGACGTCTTGAGGATTCCAAGCGCATCCGCGACAAGGTGAAGGCAGAGCGAGACGCCGGCATTGCCGCCGCACAACAAACCGTCGACGCCACGCGCGCCCAGCTCGAAACGCTGCGTCATGAGTACGCCGAGCTGCAACGCAATCCCTCGGCAAATCCCGCCAACTATACGGTGCGCACCAGCGAACTCTCGATGCAGATCTCCGACACGGCAGATGCCCTGCGTAAAGCCGAAGAAGATGTCCCGCGCATCACCGCCGATCTTGAGCACTCGCTTGCCGCAGCCGAGCAGGCCGTCGAACAGGCGCAAGCCCCCATCGCCGACGCTAAGCGAGCCCATCAGGCCGTGACGACCGAAGCCGATGCCGCGCGCGACGAGTTGCAGACGGCAAAGACTGCCGCCGCGACGCGCCAGCGCGAACTGCGCGAGAAAATCGCCGCCGAGGACAAGGCACGCCACGACCAAGAGCAGACCATCGCCAACGCCCAAGCAGATGCCGCACACGCGCAGTCGATCATCGAACAGGCGACCGAGGTGCACGACCACCCAGAGATCACTGAGTCGCTTGCAGGATCCTTGGCCCGAGACAAAGCCGAACACGCCGAGACCGAGCAAGAAGTCGACCAGCTCGAGGCCGCCGAAGACGACGTACGAGAGCGCACCCGCGACTCGCGCATCAAATTCACCGGCGCCATCGTCTGCATCGTCGCCGCAATCCTGGTGATCATCCTGGTCTGGCTGTTCGTGAGCAAGTAACCACTCCCCAAAGACTACAAGGAGTGTCCCCAGGTGCCGGCACATAAGGAACGTCCCCAAGTGCCAACAACGGCGGCGCCGATGCCTTGGCAAAGTCAGACACTATGACCCAATCCAGGGGCACGGAAACGACAGGAGCCCCCGCTCGTGACCGCGGGTCGGGGCTGCGACAA
>WGSR01000241.1 GCA_014871545.1 Collinsella sp.
CTGTTCTCGCCCATCAACCACTCGGGCATCATGGTGCTCGGCTTCGTCTTCCTGTCGACGACCGGCGCCGAGGCGCTCTATTCAGACATGGGCCACGTGGGCAAGGCCAACATCTACGCATCCTGGCCGTTTGTTAAGGCGGCGCTTATCCTTAACTACCTGGGTCAGGGCGCTTGGCTGCTCGCAAACAATTCCAATCCCCAGATGCTCGCGATGGATATCGTCAACCCGTTCTATATGATGCTCCCTGAGCCCCTGCGCCCCTTTGCCATCGTGCTTTCGGCCGTGGCGGCCATCATTGCCTCGCAGGCGCTCATCACCGGCTCGTTCTCGCTGGTATCCGAGGCCACGCGCCTCAACCTTATGCCGCACCTGCGCATCCACTACCCCAGCGACACCAAGGGTCAGCTCTATATTCCGCTCGTCAACAACATCATGTGGGTCGGCTGCATCTTCATCGTGCTGCTGTTCCAGAACTCCGAGCGCATGGAGAGCGCCTATGGCCTCGCCATTACCGTGACCATGCTTATGACCACGACGCTTTTGACGAGCTATATCGTCGGCATTCTCAAGCACAGACTGAGCGCCTGCGTCTTCGCCCTGCTTTTTGGCGCCATTGAGCTGTGCTTCTTCGCTTCATGCCTCACCATGTTCTTTGACGGCGGCTACGTCATGATCTTCCTGGCCGCGCTGCTGTTTGGCCTTATGTATGTGTGGCGCCGCGGCACCGCCATCGAGCGCACGCAGACGATCCTGCTGCCCGTCTCCAAGTACATCGATCAGCTCAACCGCCTGCGCAACGACGAGACCTATCCCGTGCTCGCCGACAATCTGGTATTTCTCACCAACAGCCCCGACCCGCTCACACTCGACCGCGACGTGCTCTATTCCATCCTGGACAAGCACCCCAAGCGCGCCAAGGCATATTGGTTCATCAACGTGCACGTTACCGACGAACCCTATACGCACGAGTATTCCGTCGAGACCTTTGGCACGGACTTTTTGTTCCGCGTGCGCCTGGACCTGGGCTTTAAGGTCAACCAGCGCGTCAACGCCTATCTGCGTCAGATCGTTGGCGACCTGATGGCATCGGGCGAGCTGCCGCCGCAACATCACACCTACTCCATCTACGAGACGCGCGGCAACGTGGGCGATTTCCGCTTTTGTATGCTGCGCAAGATGCTTGCCCCCGAAACGGACATCAACCGCAATGACCACCGCGTGATGGCCATCAAGTACGCCGTCCGCCGCGCCTGCGGAAGCCCGGCACGCTGGTACGGTCTCGAGAACTCGGCCATCATCATCGAGTACGTACCGCTCTTTGCCCGCATGCGCCCGGCCGTCAAACTTGTGCGCACCCAGGTGCCGCTCGAAGTTCAGATCGAAGAGGCCGAGGAAATGGAGGTCGACATCTTCTCGGACGACTTGGTCAACGGCAACGAGGCCGGCAAGAGCATGAACGTCGATCCCACCGAGCTGCTCGAGAGCGTCGCCGATACGCCCGAACAGCAACTCGACGGACTCGAGAGCACCCAGTTCAACGACGCCAACTTCTAACACGCCACCAGCCATTGACGACAACGGCCTCGCATCTCATAAGAGGTGCGAGGCCGTTTTATGTCGCAACGGACCAGTGAGCTACGAACGACGCGGCTCGGGAACCACGAGCCTATCGGGGCTCGCGCCCTCGGCATCCATCAGGCTCACGTAGCGAATCGACGGATCCCCATACATCGCGTAGTAATAATTGCCCGTGCGCGCGCTAAAGCATCCGGTGTAGATAGTCTTCTCGAACTTGCCATCGCCCATCCTGGACGCTCCCTCGATCATCACCACGCCCTCGAGCGAGCGGAACATGCGAACGACGTTTTCGGTCTCGCTCTCCTTTTGTGGGTAATTGGCATTGAGGTACGCCGCCTTTACAAAACGGCTCGGCGAATAGCAATCGCCCGGAATGCCGCGCATGCCGGCACCGGCTCCATAGGGCTTAAGCTCGGCGCCACGCCATGTCGCCGTCTGCGGAAAATCGCTTGTGGCCGTGATATAGGTGCGCAGGTTTTCCATGTGCCACGGGAAAGTCGGCTGATTGGCAAGGGTGTCGACCGGATTGTCGTATACATGCAGGCCGTCAGCCATCATCTCGACCACGATGCTGCGTTGGCTGTCGCCGATAATCCAATGGAGCAGTGACACGCCCAGCCCCTCTCCGGCAGATTTGGCGACAATCACCGTGTCGCGCAGCGCGGCCTCGACCTCATCGACCGTCGAGAACGTCGCTGCCACCCACAGGGGAAACTCATAGGCCGCGATATTGTTCTTGCCGTCGACAGGGCCATCGGCATACTCGGCATAGCCGGGGAAGTTGAGCCCCGCCACAGCCAGACCCGCATCGTTACCGCAGTCGAAAAACATAGGGTAGTTCTCGTAATCGATGCACATGCCGATTACCGCGTGCGCCGCCGACGCATCGTCGATAAACGAATACGGAATGTGGAACCCGCGCGGCATCACGCGAACCTGTTGGCCGTAGTCAAAGCTCCAGTCGAGGTTGCGGCCTAGATACATGTGGCCAGAATTATCGGTAAATCGAATGCTCGTACACATAGCGCCTCCTAGCTTTACGTTCCTGCTAAGGTTATTGTCACCAAACAAAAAGGCGCTAAACACAAAAGCCCGGACATGACAACAATGTCACGCCCGGAC
>WGSR01000242.1 GCA_014871545.1 Collinsella sp.
GGCTACGACCTCAACTACGGCTTCGTAATTCTGGGGCCAGACATTTACTACGACAACGACAAAGGGGGCGTCTGCGTTAACAAGGCAAACTTCAAAGATACCGTCGCAAAGAAAAAGGCAAGCGACGACGACCTACGAAAGATTATCGTCAACGCCTACTACGTTCTCATGACGCGCGGCATGCTGGGAACGTTTCTTTATGTATGCGACCCGGCGCTCAAGGAGTATTTGTCACGGTATATCCCGGTGATATAGACCTAACGACCGCCCTCCCCCATGTAACCATCCTGTAAATCATAGCAGCGCACTCGAGTTTTACCGTGATGCGGTCGCGCCTGGCGCTCCACTGTGCTAAAGTATCCCGAACGTTCAAACGACTACGAGGGGAACTAGAAGATGGCACGTGTGCACAACTTCTCGGCTGGCCCGGCCGCGCTGCCTACAAGCGTGCTCGCCGAGATCGCCGACGAGATGATGGACTACCGCGGTTGCGGCATGTCCGTGCTCGAGATGAGCCATCGATCTAGCATGTACCAGCAGATCATCGACGACGCCGAGGCAACCCTGCGCCGCCTGCTGAGCATCCCCGACAACTACCGTGTCCTGTTTTTGCAGGGCGGCGCCACGCTGCAGTTTGCGGGCATTCCCATGAACCTCATGCGCCGCGGCCGCGCCGGCTACGTCGTGACCGGCAACTTCGCCAACAAAGCGTACAAGGAGGCCGCAAAGTACGGCGAGGCCATGCTGCTCGCGAGCTCCGAGGACACCAATTTCGACCGCATCCCCGACATGGCCGACGTCAACGCGCGCATTGCCGCCGAGGCCGCGGGCGACGGGCTCGACTACGTCTACGTCTGCCAGAACAACACCATCTTTGGCACCATGTTCCACGAGCTGCCCGATTGCGGCGACGTGCCGCTGGTCGCCGATGTCTCGAGCTGCTTTTTGTCGCAGCCGCTCGACGTCGAGCGCTACGGGCTCATCTACGCCGGCGCTCAGAAAAACGCCGGCGCCGCGGGCGTCACCGTGGTTATCGTGCGCGACGACTTGATCGCCGACGGCCCGGCCTTTGCGCAGACGCCACAGTACCTGGACCTTAAGACCCAGGCCGCCAAGGGCTCCATGCTCAACACGCCCAACACCTTTGGCATCTACGTGTGCGGCAAGGTGTTCCATTGGGTGGAGCAGACCGGTGGACTTGCCGCCATGGCCGAGCGCAACTGGGCCAAGGCCAACCTGCTCTACGACCTGCTCGAGCACAGCGAGCTTTTCCATGGCACCACGCAAGCCGACAGTCGCTCCATCGCCAACGTCACCTTCCGCACCGGCGACGCCGAGCTCGACGCGGCCTTTGTCGCAGGCGCGGCCGAGCACCAGATTCAAAACGTCAAGGGCCATCGCCTGGTGGGCGGCATGCGCGCCAGCGTCTATAACGCCGTAACCATGGAAGACGTGCAGGCCCTGGCCTCGTACATGAAGGACTTCGAAGCGCAGCATAGTTTGAGTCCGCGATCTAACTAGCCCGCAACGCGCGGGCCGACCAGCCACTTCAAACCACCTGTTTAAACCAAACCTGCTAAGGAGTTTTTCATGCGCAAGATTAAGACCATCGACGACATCACTAAAGACGGCAAAGTCGAGTTTGGCGAGGGCTACGAGTTTGTGGACACCGCCGAGGAGGCCGACGCCATCCTGATGCGCTCGACCGACCTGCACGGCTACGAGCTGCCCGAGGGCATCCGCGCCATCGCCCGCTGCGGCGCCGGCGTCAACAACATCCCCGTCGAGGAGTACGCCAAGAAGGGCGTCGTCGTCTTTAACTCCCCCGGCGCCAACAGCAACGCCGTCAAGGAGCTCGTCCTTGGCATGCTGGTGCTCTCGAGCCGCGGCGTCGTGCAGTCGATGAATTGGGTGCGCGACAACGCCGACGACCCCGAGATTCAGGTCGACGCCGAAAAGGCCAAGAAGGCCTTTGTGGGCCGCGAGCTCAAGGGCAAGCGCATCGGCGTTATCGGTCTGGGCAACGTAGGCTCCAAGGTCGCCAACGCCTGCGTCGATCTGGGCATGGATGTCTACGGCTACGATCCGTTCATTTCCGTCGAGCACGCGTGGGTGCTGAGCCGCGAGGTGCAGCGCGTGGGCACGCTCGAGGACCTCTGCCGCGGCTGCGACTACCTCACCGTGCACGTGCCCAGCAAGGCCGACACCATCGGCATGATCAGTACCGAGCAAATCAACCTGCTGGCACCCGACGCCGTGCTCATCAACTACGCGCGCGAGACCATCATTGACGAGGACGCCGTCGACGCCGCCCTGCGCGAGGGCAAGCTTAGCTGGTTTAGCTGCGACTTTGCCACGCCCAAGACCGTCAAGATGCCCAATACGTTTATCACCACGCACTCGGGCGCCGGCACCGGCGAGGCCGAGGCCAACTGCGCCGACATGGCGATCAGCGAGCTCAAGGATTACCTGGAAAACGGCAATATCGCGCACAGCGTCAACTACCCCGCCTGCAGCATGGGCAAGGCGCGCGCCGCGAGCCGCATCGCCTGCCTGCACGCCAACGTGCCCAACATGATCGGCCAGATCACGGCCATTCTCGCCAAGGACAACGCCAACGTGCAGCGTATGACCAACGAGTCCGCTGGCGAGAACGCCTACACCATGTTCGACACCGACGAGCACCTG
>WGSR01000243.1 GCA_014871545.1 Collinsella sp.
TGGTCCAGAGCGCCATGGGCTGCATGACCGCTGTCCAGGCTTACGGCTTCTTCGGCACCATCCCGGCTACCGCCACCACGGCCGCCGTCTCCGTCGCCGCCACCAAGGGCTTGCAGCTCGTTTTCGCCGTCCTGCTGATGGTCCTGGGCCTCATCGTCGCCGTCAACTGCCTCAAGGAGTTCTTCGGCAAGGAGGCCGGCTCCATGCCTGACGAGGAGCCCGAGTGGTCCGAGATGGGCAAGGCCGAGTACGGTCGCGCCGCTGCCGCTGAAGCTCCTGCCGACGCCGAGGCCGCCAAGGCCTAGTCGGTCGGACGGGTTGAATCTCCCATCTATTTGACTCGGAAAGACCGGGTCCGCAATCAAGCGGACCCGGTCTTTTTTCTTGTGAGAACAGGTGGTGCAAGGGCGTTCTCGCAGATGTTTTGCGTGGATAGGCTCGTGCGTTGTACCATATGGACGTATATGTGTGCATATGAAAGGGGCCCCGTGGCCAAGACGGTATATTCCGATAATCAAAACAATGTCGATACTCTGGCTGAGCGTCTGAGCAGCCAGACATCGCTTTCTGCCGAGCGCGCCAAGCTGGTTGCCTACGACCTGCTCTGCCGCAAGGCGCTCAAGATTAAGTCGAGCGCGCTGGCGCAGATTTTCCGCTCCGTCGATAAGGAATGCGACACCAAGGCGATGCGCGATGAGCTTATCGCGGCAAATATCGTGACCAAGATCGAGGGCAGCGGCATTAACGGGCGCCCGGCGTTCTATACCATCAATGTCGAGATCCGCGATGCCCAGGAGCAGCCTGCCGAGTCCGTCGAAGATTTTGTCGTCGAGGATTCCGCTGACGTGCCTGCTGTGGAAGAAGCTGCTCCGTGTGAGCATGTCGATACCGATGAGTTGCTCGATGAGAACGTCGTGCGTGCCTTTACGGCCAAGGCAGGACGCGGCGGTTTTGGCGGGGGCGGCAAGCGCGATGCACAGCGCCGCGCCCAGCAGGAGCGCTTCCGTCGCGCCGTTGCTCAAAAGGGTGAGACGGATGCCGAGGCTGTTGAGACCGAGGTTGCTGCCGAGTCGCAGAAGCCCACGAAGGAGCAAAAGCCCGTGGAGGCCCAAGAGCCCAAGCGCCGTCGCGGTGCTCACTTTAAGGCTGCACAGCAGGATGCCGCGCGTGAGGTCGAAGAGTCTTCTGAGGTTGCAGACGATGTTGAGGAGTCTGCCAAGAAGGCTCCGAGTTCGTGTCGTCCCGGCCGCGGTTTTGCGGGACGCGCGTATCCCGTAAAGCATCAGGGGAAGGGCGAGTCGGTTTCGACCACCCAGGACGAGAAGGTCGTTGAGCCGGCGGCTCGCGAACAGAAGCCTGCTGAGCCGCAGCTTGAGGTTGATGCCGAGGCTAGGGGCCAGCAGCCTACTGATGAGCAGGCGGAGCAGGGCGCGTCGAGCAAGCCTCGCCGCCGTCGCCATCGTGGGGGCTGCAGTTCCCATGCCGAGACTGCAGCCGAGAAGACCACGCCGCAGGACGAGGATGCGAAGGTCGAGGTTTCTTCGGGGCAGCCTAAGCGCCAGCCGGCGAAGGAGAGCAAGTCCGATCGTCCGCAGAAGCAGGCGCCTATGCCGAAGCGCGAGCGCAATTCCCAAGGCGATTCTAAGCGCAAGTCTCAGAAGAAGCCGGAGTCTACCGCAGCAGATACTGCTGCCCAGCAGCCCAAGTCGGCAGTCCACGGCGAGGTCTCGGCGTTTGCCCTTGCCCGCGTTTTAGGCAGGCAGCTGCTCAAAGTTGTCCCTACGCCTACGGCGCTCTCTAAGATCAAGGAGCAGCAGACACAGATCGTAAAGGTCGAGGGCAAGGACGGCAAAAAGGCTCCGCAGCGCACTCAGCACAACGAGATGTCCAACCGCAAGATTGCCGAGGAAATCGCAATCATCCAGGCTTGGATCGAGCAGAACCGAGGTGCCGATACGCCGGTTGCCTCGCGCCGTCAGCGTGCCTACCAGATCTTTAACGACGAGAAGGCTTTTGACGGCAAGCACGGTGAGCGCCTGATCAGGCGTATGACCGAAAAGGGCATCAGCATGCAGGCGATCAAGGTCGCCCCCAATCGCCCCGTGCATTTTACGGGCTTCTTTACGCTGGGCGCCGACAAGCCGTTCATTATGGTCGAGAACCTGGACACCTACGACGAGATCGTCAAGCTGCTGCGTGGCCGCAAGCACGCCAAGCTCTTTGGCATCAAGGTGGGCGGCGTGATTTTTGGCGGCGGATGCAAGGCGAGCGTCTCGCATGCCCTGGACGATTATCTGGCCGAGATTGGCTATCGCTTTAACTACGTCTACTACGTAGGCGATATCGATCGCGAGGGCGCGCGCATTGTCGAGCAGACTCGCAATGCCAATGTGGTTGAGATTCGCCTGCATGCCGGCATGTACCGCGCCATGCTCGCCGAGCATAAGCGTCGCGTGAAGGCCGGCGGCGAGTGCGAGCCCGCGGCTGCCAACCAGGGCGTGCCGCAGAACCTGGCGGCGACGATCAAGGATCTGCCCATGGTTACGCGCGTGCAGTTCCGCAACGTGCTGCGCGAGGGCGGGCGCATTCCGCAGGAGATTCTGATGACCGCAGACTATCGGGATGGCGACTCGGGAAGCTTCGACCGCATGCTGAACAA
>WGSR01000244.1 GCA_014871545.1 Collinsella sp.
GGCAGATCATCTGCCGCTGCGAGACGGTGCCCGAGGCCGAGATTGTGGCCGCGATTCGGCGCCGTCCGGGCGCGGTTTCGGTCGAGGGTGTCAAGCGCCGCTGCCGTGCCGGCATGGGTCGGTGCCAGAGCGGTTTTTGCCAGAGCCGCGTGGTGGCAATCCTGGCGCGCGAGTTGGGCTGCGACCCCAGCGAGGTGCTGCTAGAGGATGCCGGATCATGGCTGGTCGAGGGACCGCTGAAGGGGGTGCGCTAGGATGGCGACGTTTGATATGCGCGACGAACGCACGGAAGCCGGAGCCGTAGCGTCGGTGTCGACGCAGGCCTTCGACGTGGTCGTCATCGGTGGCGGCCCCGCCGGCATGGCGGCCGCACTTGCCGCGCAAAAGGCCGGCGCGCTCGTGGCCATCGTTGAACGTGAACAGCATCTGGGCGGAATCCTCCGCCAGTGCATCCATCCCGGTTTTGGCCTTTCGCACTATAAGCAGGAACTCACCGGTCCCGAGTACGCACAGCGCTTTATCGACCAGGTGCGCGAGACCGACATCGCGCTGTTCTTGGACAGCATGGTGCTTGGGATTGATTCGGGCGAAGGCGCGTGTGCGGACGACCCGGGCACGGACGAGGCCGCGGGAGCCGCCGCGGTCCATACCGTCACGCTCATGAGCCCCGCTGGCATGCTGCAGCTTACTGGACGGGCGATCGTCCTTGCCATGGGCTGCCGCGAGCGCACCCGCAGCGAGATCAAGATTCCCGGTAGCCGTCCCGCCGGCGTATTTACGGCCGGCCTGGCGCAGCGATACATCAATATCGAAAACCTCAAGCCCGGCTCACGCGCCGTCATTTTGGGCTCGGGTGACATCGGACTTATCATGGCGCGCCGCTGCACGCTCGAGGGGATTTCCGTCGAGGGCGTGTACGAGCTCATGCCGTACGCCAACGGTCTGCGCCGCAACGTCAAGAACTGCCTGGACGACTTTGGAATTCCGCTGCACCTATCCACCACCGTCATACGCGTGATCGGGCACGACCGCGTGGAGGCCGTCGAGGTAAGCCAGGTCGACGAGCACCTGGTGCCCATTGCCGGCACGGAGCGCATCGTTCCGTGCGACACGCTGCTGCTTTCGGTAGGTCTGATTCCCGAGAACGAGCTTTCGGTTGCCGCAGGCGTGGAGCTTGACCCGCGCACGCGCGGCGCCGTAGTTGATCAGAGTCTGCAGACGGGCGTGCCGGGCATCTTTGCCTGTGGCAACGTGCTGCACGTGCACGACCTGGCCGACAACGTGACGACCGAGTCCGAGCGCGCCGGTGCAGCCGCGGCGGCGTGGGCGTTGGGCTGTGGTGTTGGGGCCGATGCGAGCGCGGCGGGCACGGGCTGCGAACTCACGGTCTCCCCCGCCGGCATCGCAGGCTACGCACTGCCGGGACGCATTACGGCTGTGGCACTCACCAAACTCAACTTTCGTGTGCGCCGACCGGTCAACGCCGCCCGCGTGCGTATTCTCGCTGGCGACGAGGAACTGTTTGCAGGCAAGGTCCGACCGTTTAAACCGAGCGCCATGGAAAGCTTCCCGGTGCCGGCAAAGGTGGTTCAGCGCGCACTCGACCTAGGTGCTAGCGAGATTGTCCTGTCCGTCGACCCCGTTGAGGAGGTGTAAGGCCATGAGCACGAATGCGACCGAAACGCTGCAGCTCAACTGCACCACCTGCCCATCCGAGTGCCTCCTGACCGTAGAGGTGGAGCGCGGTGCCAACGGTGCCGTGGTAGAGGTGCGCTCCGTGACCGGCAACAGTTGCCCGCGCGGTGATAAATTCGCGCATCAGGAACTCGCCTGCCCTATGCGCGTGCTCACCACCACTGTGGCGGTATCCGGCGGCGATGAGGCGCTGCTGCCCGTGCGCACGGCCGAAGCCATCCCGCTTGCACTCCACGCCCAAGCCATGGACCTCATCCGTGGCCTCGTCGTCGACGCCCCCATCCGCATGGGCGACGTCGTGCTCCCCAACCTCCTCAACACGAGCATCGACCTTATCGCCAGCATGGACATCGACCCAGCCTAAGCAGCTAATTTAGGACGGGGCTCTTTTAGCTACCCCGCCATCCACCCCGCCCCTCCTCAATTGCGGTGAAATAGTTCCTGATTTCCCCAAAAACCCCGGCATCCAGGAACCATTCCACCGCAACTTGCCTTGGGATCGGTATTTAGCCTGTGCCCACTTTAGTGCCATTTCAAAACTATACCGGATTACGGGGCTGATTCGGAGACCCCCATCCATACCGGCATTTTTCGATTTTTGATAAGCCCTCTACCTGCGGTTTTAATTTCGCGATTTTTCCCATGGTCAAGTATTACAGATCCAGCCCCGTAATCCACCATACTTTTGAAACCAGCCCATTTGGGACGGGCCTCTTATGACTACTTTTGCTGCTCGCTAGGCTGGCCATGCCAAGGAGAGTCCCGAAGTGCCGGCAGAAAAGGAACGTCCCTATCTGCCGGGCATGGGATACCATGGTGGCAACCTAGCGAAAGGATGTTTCATGGCACATGTCGATGACCAGCGCGTGGCGCGCGTGCTCGATGCGCTCGAGGCTCAGCACCCCGGCGCGCAGCTGCTCGTAAACGACCCGTGGTCGAT
>WGSR01000245.1 GCA_014871545.1 Collinsella sp.
GACGAAACATCAGGCAGCCATGAACAGCAGGGTCGGCATTGATGCCCTCGATAGCAGCCATCAGCTCGTCCTGCGAAACATCGGCAGGAAGCAAAACGCGGCGGGCCTCAATGCCAACCTTCTCGCAGCGCTTGAGGGCGCCGCGCTCGTAGGACAGGTCGTCCTCGCGCTCGCCTACACGGACAATGGCCAGCGTCGGAACGATGCTCCGTTCGCGCAGGACGGCACAGCGAGCAGCAAGCTCCTCGGTCAAAGCGCGGGCAACGGGAGCCCCTTTGAGCAGCTCTGCCATGGCTATCCCCTCTTCCTGGCGGCGTCGGCGGCGCGGCGCGCCAGCGCATCGGCGCGCGGCAGCCACGTATCCAGCAGCTCATCGCACGCCGCCTCAAGCTCCTCGGCGCGCGCCCGGTCTTTCATAGACGTAGTGTTGGCAAAGAGCGTCAAGCTCGCTCCCTGCATGGCGGCGCGGCAGAACACGGCACCGCACGCCACGTCGGACAGCAGCTGGCGCGAGCCTTTGTCTGCCATGTCCTCAAGCAGCGCCAGCGCGCGCCCGCAGGTGTCCATGATCCGATACGGTGGCATGGCGGCCACGTGCAACGCGTCCTGAATCGCCGCAGGTCGAGCCGGGTCCTCACGCGGAATACCATACGCCGCGGACACCTGTCCGTAGGCACGAACGTCCTCGGCAACCAGACCCACAAGTTCCTGCGCCAACTCATCAGCTTGGGCAAATGCGTGTGTCAGATCGCCTGCGCGATCGGCAAGTGCGGGATTGGTCGCCCCGTAGCGCGCGACCATCCCGCAAAGCGAGGCACCCAGCGCACCCACAAAGGCGCTCGCGCTACCGCCGCCGGGAACCGGCTCACGCGCGGCAAGCGCCTGGGCAAACTCGCGACAGGTTTTATCCATCATCTCTTGACTCATCGAAACACCTCTGCCCACCGCGCCGGCCACCACGGGCCGCACGCATAATAAAAAATGGGACAACGACGCCAGGAAGCGGTTGTCCCATTCATCGATCTTGTCCAAGCCAGTCTAGCCCATAAGACAAAGACTGTCAGGAGCTCTGGCTATCGGCGTTTCCGATTGCCGGCTATAGACACAGCTGCCTAGTCCACCTGGAACGTCGGCAGCAGCGTATCGATAACCTTCGACCCCATGTCGCGGTTTGCAGTCGAGTACTCCAAATGCGCCGTAGCAACCGTCGAGTCCGTGACAATCGTCTTTTCGTAAATGATTGTGTCGCCCTCGCGCCACGAAACCACGTACCAGTTGTCGCCCTCCGCGGTATAGAGGTCGGCCTTGCCCGAGGTGTCCTTATCGACAAACATCTCGTGTGCAGTTTCGTCGTTAACGTTGACGTAGCCAGACAGGCTGATCACAAAACCTGTCTCCGGATCCTCGTACCTTGTGCTGCTGCCGCTGGGAGTATCTTCCATCTCAAAGCGATTGGGAATCGACATGCTATAAGGATGCATGTCGTTCGTGTACGTATGCACGTCGGTCAGGTAATCGTCCGAATCGCCCGAGCCGTAGTATGCCGACTCGTCCTCGGGAACGGCCTCGTCATCCGATGACGAAGACTCTTTGTCCTTGGACTTGTCGCTCTTCTTCTTGGCAGAAGAATCTTTCTCGTCCGAAGACCCGGTATCGATCACCGAAATCTGCGTGCCGGAGCTCTTTGACCCGTTGAGCACCGTAAGCGCAAACACCGTGCCGCCCCCGATGAGGACCACAGCGGCACATGCCACAGCAATGATGATCGGTGCCTTGCTCTTGGGCTTTTGAGGCGCAGGCGCGACCGGCGGCATCGACTGGGTCAGGCCCGGGCCGGCCGTGGGCGCAGAAGTCGGAGCAGCAGCCGCGGGCGTCGGCGCGGAGCCACCCGCCAGCGAGGCCCCACAGTGCGTACAAAACGTCGATCCATCAGGCACTTGCTGTCCGCATTTTTGACAGAACATCGTTCGACCTTTCGTGGTTTAGCTTTTGTCACAGCCAAGTCTATACGCCTCCACCCAGGGCGCTGTTGCGCAACATGGAAAAGTCGATGCCAAGCCGTGCCGTCCCATGCGCCCAGTGCCCCAAATATGGGACACATGGCCCACCTTTCGAGACTCCCCGACAGCGCAAGCTGGGGCATATCTATAGGTAAGGAACCCGTTGGGGCGCGGCCGAGCGACGGCCGCAAACAACGAACGGAGGTATCGCCGCACAGTACACAAAGACATCCGCCGCCAAACAATCAACGCTCCAACAACCCGCGGCGGCGTGATTTCACCGACAGACAAGGAGGACGCCACCATGAAGAAAAAGACTCTATCGATCCTTTCCCTCTGCATCGCCCTCTTTGCCGCGCTCGCCCTTGTGGGCTGCGGCGGGAGCGCATCGAGCGGAAGCCCCAGCGGCAGCGCCAAGAGCGAAAGCAAGGAAAAGGCCCCCGCAGCCGCAAAGACCGACTTTATCTGGTTTAAGGTCGAGATGCCCGAGAGCGTTGGCGTGAGCGACTCCGCCGGCAAGAACGCCGACAGGGTCCAGCTCACCTTCCCCGAGAACGAGAACACCACAGTCGACCGTTTCATCCCCGTTTGGCAAGAGAAGATGACGGC
>WGSR01000246.1 GCA_014871545.1 Collinsella sp.
CGGCCGAGGTGCTGCGTGTCATTAAAGACCTTGCCGCGCAGAATATGACGATGGTGATCGTGACCCACGCGATGCAGTTTGCGCGCGATGTTGCCGATCGCGTGGTCTTTATGGACGGAGGCCGCATTGTCGAGGAGGGTCCGGCCGAGCAGGTTATCGACCATCCGCGCGAGCAGCGCACGCGTGAGTTTTTGAGCCGTATCGAGGGATAGGCTCAGGTATTTGCTCAACTATTAATTGAGGCGAAGCCGCCGCAGGTCTTACGGTCTGTGGCGGCTTTTTGTTTGCATCGGCGGGGTTCAATAATCGCCTCACAAGCTTATCTCTTCCTCTCGCCGCCTGTATTCATACGTGTGCCGAAAGGTGTGCATGGACGGTCGCCCGTGAGGGTAGGGTGGTGGCATAGGACATTTGGAGGGTGAGTCGGCTCGGCTGCCGACCATGCTGCTCCCGGGATGGCACCGACCGCGAACTCTCCCCGTTGGCGTCGCGCAATGCGCGCGGCCCTGCAAGGAGGTCATCATGGGTGCTCCCAAGACCGGCAATGTAAGGAACGTGGTGCTCGTAGGCCAAGGCGGGGTGGGCAAGACTTCACTCGCCGAGGCCATGCTCCACCTTTCTGGCAAGACCGCCCGCCTGGGCGGCCGCGACGGCACCAAGCCCACGCTCGACTATGACCCCGAAGAGGTCAAGCGTGCATTTTCCATCTCGACGACCATTGCACCGATCGACTGGAAGGGCGCGCGCATCAATGTGCTCGATGCCCCGTGTTACCCCGATTTTATCGGCGACGCCTTTGCCGCGATGAGCGTCTGCGAGACGGCCCTGTTTGTGGTCGACGCCGAGGCCGGCCCGCAGCCTACGACGGTTAAGCTCTGGTATGCCGCCGAGGACCTGCGCCTGGCGCGTGCGGTGTTCGTAAACCGCCTGTCGCGCTCCGAGGCCAGCTTTGCGACCACGATGGACCTGCTGCAGGAGCGCTTTGGCACGCGCCTGGGCGCCGTGACCCTTCCCTGGGGCGAGGGCGAGGACTTTGACGGCATCATCGACCTGGTGCGCATGAAGGCGCGCCATTGCAACGGCACCGAAGCCGTTGAGTCGGAGATTCCCGAGGAGTATCGTGCCCAGGCCGAGGAAGCCCATGACCATCTGTGCGAGCTGGTGGCCGAGGCCGACGACGAACTGATGATGAAGTACTTGGAAGGCGAGGAGACGCTGACGCAGGAGGAGCTTGAGGGCCTGCTGTCGAAGGCGATTGCCGCGCGCATCTTTGTGCCGGTCTTTGCGGGCGATTGCATTAAGGAGCAGGGCGTCAACTCGCTGATGGACGACATCGCGACGTACTTCCCGGCGCCGACCGACTACGGCGAGATGCCGCTTATCGACGGCGATTCGCTCAAGATTTCGAGTGACGATGATCGTCCGGTGGCGTTTGTGTTTAAGACCCTGGCCGATCCGCAGCAGGGCCGCATCAGCTTTATCAAGGTGCTGACGGGTACGCTTGAGCCGGGCCTTGAGCTGGTCAACGCGCGCACGCGCAAGGGCGACCGTCTGGCTCACCTGTATGTGATGTGCGGCCGCGACATGACCGAGGTCGGTCACGCCTATGCCGGCGACATTATCGTGGCACCCAAGCTGGCGGCCGAGACGGGCGATACGCTCTCGATTACCGGCAAGGTCGAGGCTGCGGCGTTTAAGTTCCCCAACTCGCAGTACCGCATTGCCATCGAGGCCGAGAATCGCGGGGACGAAGAGAAGCTCTACACGTTTATCGAGAAGGCCTGTAAGGCCGATCCGACTATGAGCATCGACCGTGACGAGGAGACCGGCCAGACCATTATCTCCGCCGTGGGTGAGGCGCAGGTTTCGGTGCTGCTCAACCGTTTGGAGGACCGTACCAAGGTCGTGGCCAAGAGCGTGCCGATCCGCATTCCGTATCGCGAGACCATTCGCCGTACGGCAAGCGCGCAGGGCCGCCACAAGAAACAGACTGGCGGTGCCGGTCAGTATGGCGACTGCTGGCTGCGCGTTGAGCCGCTCATTGGGCCCGACGGCACGAGCGATGGCTATGAGTTTGTAGACGAGGTCGTGGGTGGCCGCATCCCGCGCTCGCTCATCCCCGCCGTGGACAAGGGTGTCCAGGAGACCATGAAGGACGGCATCATTGCCGGCTACCCGCTCACGGGCATTCGCGTGGCTGTGTACGACGGCTCGTATCACAGCGTCGACTCCAACGAGATGGCGTTCCGCGCGGCGGCTCGCATCGGCCTGCGCAAGGCGTGCGCCGATGCCGACCCGGTGGTACTGGAGCCCATCGAGGAAATCACGGTGACTATTCCCGAAAGCTACGCCGGCGCTGTGATGGGCGACATCTCGGCATCGCGCGGTCGCGTGACGGGCATGGAGACCGATGAGCGCGGCGACACCGTGGTCGTCGCTCAGGCACCTCTCGCCGAGTTGACGGATTACTCGACGCGCCTG
Organism: Collinsella sp.; assembly: GCA_014871545.1. Classification (GTDB taxonomy): domain Bacteria; phylum Actinomycetota; class Coriobacteriia; order Coriobacteriales; family Coriobacteriaceae; genus Collinsella. The sequence continues at coordinate 2,482 of WGSR01000246.1, forward strand.
CGCTCTATCACGCGCGGCACGGGTGACTTTACCATGAAGCCTGCTGGCTATGAGCAGGTTCCCTATGACGTTCAGGCCAAGCTGGTCGAGCGCTATGAGGAGGGTCGCGCCAAGTAGCGTGTG
>WGSR01000247.1 GCA_014871545.1 Collinsella sp.
CGTTTTGCCAAGTCGCGACTTTGCCGTACCACTCAACGGGAATATCGAGCTGATACAGGTCCGTTGCCTTATGTCGAGCATCGGCGTCGCGGGCCGCCTGCGCCTTGCGGGAGCTCACGGCGTTGGTTGCGGCGTCGCGCCGCGCGGTTGCCGCCTGCTGGAGTACCTTTGCGACCGCGGCGGAATTCACCCCGCCTTCCTCGGCATACTTGGCGGCGGCATCGATCTGGTCGTCAGTCACCGTGTCGGCCGAAGGTACCTTGAGCTTAAAGGTGGCCTGGGCACTCAAATCCTGCCCATCGCTCTTGACCGTAACTTGGGCCTTGGTAGTCGGGACGGTGTAGATGGTGCCGTCGGCCGCGATGGGGGAGGCGGCGATGGAGAGCGTGTAATCGCCGGGCAGCAGTTTGATGCCGCGGCCGTGCTCGTCAACATAGAGCGTTTCGCTCACGGAGGAGCCGTCAGAATCCTGACCGCTCACCTGTACGGGAATCTTGGAGCCAGTGGAACAGTCGAGGCCCGCGGCATGCACGCCAATCTGCACTGACATCATCGTGTGGGCATTGGCGGCGACAGTGGCAGCCTGCTCTTGCTGATATCCGTTCCAGGCTGCGTAGCCTGCGCCGCCGGCGACGAGCGCGACGGCCACGACACCGGCGACCATCAGATTGCGGCGCTTGGGCGACATCTTGCGATGGCGAACCTCGGCCTCGCGTGCCGAGGGAACGGACGGCAGGGGGATATCGCCCATGGCGATGGTCTCGTCCACGGCAGGAGCGGAGCCCAGGCCGGGAAGCTCGCGGGTCAGCGAATCTTCGGCCGGCAAGCTGCCGAGCAAGATGGTTTCCTCGCCCGTGTCGGATTCGGGCTGGTTGTCGGCCTCGCTTTCGGTGTCTTCGTGACCTGCCTCATCTTCGGCAGGCTCAACGTCGCCTGCATCCTGATCATCGGGCTGTGCCTCGATTTCCGGTTCATCCTGCACATCAACGCTCGAATCGTCAAACGCAACATCGTCAAGCGAAATCCGGTCTAGGCTCTCCAGGGCTTCGGCACACGCTTCTGCATCTTGGGCCGCATCCTCTTGGCCCATCGTCTCATCATTCATACATCCCCCAAGCTCAATATCGGGATAACAATGTACCCAAAAACAGAGTCATATAGAGCTGTCAGGCGATCGGAAATCTGATTTTATCTGTGCGAGAGGTTTTGAATATGTGCGTGGATGCGCGCAACAACAAAAAGCCCCCGGAAAGCGGACAAATCGCTTTCCGGGGGCTCTGCAATGCGTTGAGTTGCGCGGAGCCGGCTATGCGGCTTCGTACTCAAGCGATGTTTGCGTCAGGCGCGTTACTCGGCGTGCGCGTAATCAACCTTGGCGCGGCGAGCGGTGGCCTTCTCCCAATCGCTGGTGCCCTCAAAGACATCCTGCTTGTAGGGATTGCGGCCGAGCTTCTTGGCACGGTAGGCGATGTAGATGATTGCGGCGATGTTGGCGACCAGTGCGGCGATCGAGACTGCGGTGGCGGCGCCGGGGTCGAGCGTGGAGTGGGTCACAAAGATGGACTCCTCCTGGAAGTACGGGAACACCTGGGCAAACATGCACCAAATGGCCAGCGTAAAGGCACGGTTCTGGATCCAGCCGCCCTTGTTCCAGATAAAGGCGGCGACGGTGGGCGCCAGCAGCAGCGCAAAGCCGCAGAACCAGGAGTGGGTGGGCAGGCAGTTGTAGGTGTAGCAGAAGTTCCAGATATCGTAGGCGATGATGTAGACCCAGGTCATGTCGGGCCACAGCATGTCGGTCTTGTCCTCGGAGGCGTAGACGCTCCACCAACCGGTCATGCAGAAGATGTTGATGATACCGGCGATGCCGTTGAACACGTTGTTCCAGCCGGCCAGCTGCGTAGCACCTTCGGAGGTGACCCAGGTGGACTCGCCCAGGACGAAGAAGTGATAGGCGCTCTCGAAGTCGGACACGACGGCGATCATGATGTTGATGGCGACGATCACAAACGGCCATGCGCGGAACCAATGCGCCTTGCCGATCTTGCCCCACTGGTACTTAATGGCAATGAAGCCCCAGCAACCGGCCAGCGCCGCGTATACCTTGGCGTAGTGGAACCAGCTGTTCTGGTACACGTGGGTGGGGTTGGTGAGCGCCCACTCGGCACCCTGCGAAACGCCCACGGCGATGGCGATGCAGTAGATGGTCATGGCCAGCGGAGCCACGCCAAAGATGATTGCCGCGCCCAGCTTGGTGCGGCGGCCGACCTCGTTGAGCACGATCAGGCCAATAAAGACCATGGCCCAGCCGGCCCAGTGGATAAGGGTATCGCTACCCCAAACATCGAACAGCATGCTGCTCTCCTTTCACACGCCCGCGGCCCCTCTTCTGATCGCGGGCAGTTTGCCAAATGTCGTCAGTTCTGGGGCTTGCGCTCCGGATACTTGGCGGTATAGCCCTCGATGTGGAGCGTCGAGGCGATGATTTCCTTGACCGTCTCGTCGGGCACATCGGGGTGCGTGCGGATATACATCAACAACCCCATGATGAGGGTGTAGAACGTCTCGTAGAC
>WGSR01000248.1 GCA_014871545.1 Collinsella sp.
CGATGCGGAGCCGTGGCAAACGTCAAGTCATTGAGCACCAGCAGGTCGGCACGCTTGCCCGGGGCGATGGCGCCACGCAGTTCGTGCGGGTCGCGGCAACCGTGGTCCAGGCCAAACGCCTCGGCCGTGGAGAGGGACGCCATGGAGATAGCGACCACGGGGTCGATACCGGCCTCAATCGCCACGCGGCAGGCATTGTCGATCATGCCGGTCGCAAGCGCATCGGAAGGGGCGCGGTCGTCGGTCGCAAAGCAGCAGCGGCGGGCGCGCGCGGGATTCTCCAGCAGCATCGGGGACAAATTGGCCAGGTCGTGGCTGCACGTGCCCTCACGCAGCATCACATACATGCCGCGGGATAGCTTGTCGAGCGCCTCCTCGGGAATCGTCGACTCGTGGTCGGCGATAATGCCCGCTGCGGCATAGGCGTTGAGGTCCTTACCGGCAACGAGCGGCGCATGGCCGTCAACCTGCTTGGACGGCGTCTGGTTGGCAGCATCGATGCGAGCACAGGTCTCGGAGTCGGCCATAAAGACGCCCGGCAGGTTCATCATTTCGCCCAGGCCAAAGACATCGCCCGGATGCTCGGCAAAAAACTCCTGCATATCGGCGGCGGTAATCACGGCACCGGCCTGCTCGTCGGGCAGCGCGGGCACGCACGAAGGCATCATGTACTTGATGGAGATGGGCGCGCGGCGGCCATCCTCGATCATAAAGCGCAAGCCGTCGAGACCGGCAACATTGGCAATCTCGTGGCTGTCGGCAATGGCGGTGGTGGTACCGCGCGTCGCCGCCATGCGCGCATACTCGGCGGGACGGATGTTCGAAGACTCGATATGCAGATGCCCGTCAATAAAACCGGGAGCGAGATAGCGACCCTGGCAGTCGATGACCTCAGTTGCCTCGTAGGTGCCAGCGGCATCGTCGCGACCATCGTAGAGCACGCCGACGATCACACCGTCCTTGACGGCAACGCTACCGGGCGCCACACGCTGGCCATACACGTCGATGATCTGCGCATTGGTAAACAGCGTGTCGACGGGCACGCGGCCCTCGGCAGCGTCGATCACAGTCCTCATGACCTCAACGGACATACATACTCCTTTAACCGTAGAAAACAGCTGCGGAGCGGACAAACTTTCACCGCAGCAAGCCAATAGCCATTGTATGCCCAAAAGAAGGCCGCCGATAGCACCCCTTCCGCTTAACGGTAAGCGCCCAAAAGTAGTCGTTGGGGACGTTCTTAAACGACTAGTCATTAAAGAACGTCCCCGATGACTACTTGCGACCAAGGCAACGCCGATGTCTTGGCAACGGCAGCGAAAACCCGCCAGAGCGAGCAAGGTGCCTTGAAACGAGGCGGCATTGACCTTCTGGTCATGCCGCCGAAGTTGAAAGGCAGATTGCCGCTCTGGCGGGTTTGCAGCGTCGAGTCGTTACGCGGTTTGGTAAAACCGCGTAACTAAATCAACTTGAAGCCCTTGCGCTTGCCTACGGAGAGGGTGTCGCCCAGCTTGAGGGCGCTGGGATCGATGTTATAGCTCTTGGGAGCCACGGCCTTGCCGTTGATCTTGACGCCGCCGCCGTCGATGTCGCGACGGGCCTGGCCGGCGCTCGCCGAAAGACCCAAGTCCTTGAGCAGGCCGGCGAGGTAGATCTGGCCCTCGTCGTTAACAGCCAGCTCAACGTGCTTCTCGGGGAAGTCGGCGAGCTGGCCCTCCTTGAACACGCGGTCGAACTCGGCCTGAGCCTCGTCGCCGGCACCGGCGCCGTGGTAGGTGTCGCACAGGTCGCGACCCAGAGCGCGCTTGAGCTCATAGGGATCGGCAGAGCCGTCGGCCAGGGCGGCGTCGATCTTGTCGACCTCGGCCGGGGTGAGCGAGCTCGCCAGGCGGTAGTACTTGCCGATCATCTCGTCGGGGATGGACATGGTCTTGCCAAACATATCCTTGGGAGCATCGGTCAGGCCGATGTAGTTGCCATAGGACTTGGACATCTTGCGCACGCCGTCGGTGCCCTCGAGCAGCGGCATGGTGAGCGCGATCTGCGGCTCCATGCCCATCTTCTCCATGAGCTCGCGACCAGCGAGCAGGTTGAAGAGCTGGTCGGTGCCGCCCATCTCCACGTCGGCCTTGATCTGAACGGAGTCGAAGGCCTGCATCACGGGGTACAGGAACTCGTGCAGGGCGATCGGCGTCTGAGACTGGTAGCGCTTGGTAAAGTCGTCGCGCTCAAGAATGCGGGCGACGGTGAACTTGGAGCACACCTGTAGCAGGCCGGCCAGATCCATCGAAAGGATCCAATCGCCGTTGTGCACGATGGTGGTCTTCTCGGGGTCCAGGATCTTCATGGCCTGGCTCACGTAGGTCTCGGCGTTGGCCTCGATCTGCTCCTGCGAAAGCTGCGGACGCGTGGAGTTCTTGCCCGAGGGGTCGCCGATCAGCGCGGTGCCGTTGCCGATGATGAGGGTGACGTTGTGGCCCAGGTCCTGGAACTGGCGCATCTTGCGCAGCGGCACGGCATGGCCCAGGTGCAGGTCGGGGCTGGTGGGGTCGACGCCGAGCTTGA
>WGSR01000249.1 GCA_014871545.1 Collinsella sp.
CATGACGGGACTCTCGAGTTTCCCCGCCCGGATGAGCTGGGTCGCATGCTGGATTTCGCCGTAGAAATCATCGATCTCAAACGGGGCATTTATTTCGAGCATTCGACCGTCGGAATACTTCACATGGGCGAGCTCGGGGCGATGGAGACGCTCGATTTCCAACGAGCCCCGCTCACAGGCAATCGTTAAGCGGCTTTCATATGTTGCTTTGCCGTCGCACACCATATGAATGGGTATACCGCCGACGCTCATACGGATCTCGTCGGCCCAATCGACGCGGCCGCCCGATACGTCACGCCAGCGAACTTCACGGGATGAAACCTCGCACGCGCCCGCGAGCAAATCCTCAAACCAACCGACCGCATAGCAGCCCATGTCATATAGACAGCCGCCCTGCAACGAATCAAGCAGATAGCCCGAAGGAGGCTCGCCGTAATCGAGCTTTTGCACGCTTTCAATCGAGACAATACGGCCAAGCTCACCCGACGCAAGCAAGTCCTTCACGCGAGTGCGCATCGGGCAAAACCGATTCTTCATCGCCTCCATAAACAGCACGCCGCGCTCACGAGAGGTGGAGGCAATCGAGAGAGCCTCTTCCTCACTCAAAACGGCCGGCTTTTCGCACAGCACGGCCTTTCCGGCGCGCAGCGCGCGACAGGCCCAACGCGTATGCATGCCATGCGGAAGAGACAAGTAGATTGCGTCGACATCGGGGTCGGCAATCAGCGCGTCATAAGCCGCATTGCCGTTATCGTCGACCGAGGCGTGGCCATGCGCAGCATCGATCGAAAACGCTCGGCAAAATTCCTCGACATGTGCAGGAGTGCGACCGGCCGCAGCCACCAGCCGTGCCCCGTCGACCTTCTTGAGCGACGATGCAAATCGATGAGAAATGTGTCCGGCACCCAAAATGCCCCAACGAACCTCACGCAAATCATCACATGAATCCCGATGGCCCACGACAGCCCCCTTCAGTTGCGGTGAAATAGTTCCTGTTTGGCCCCTATTCTGCCGCAAACAGGAACTATTCCACCGCAAGTTATAAAAGGGTCATGAGGAGCGCGTTTTGCCGAAGGCCTTAAGCACCGCCGTCACGGGGCCCGGCTGGAAGCGTCGGCGCACGTCATCGAGACGCTCGGGGATATCGATATGCTGCGGGCAGTGGCGCGTGCATTTGCCGCACTTGACGCAATTGCTCACCAGCTTGGCTTCGCTTGTGCGCACCGCGCTCGCCGTAAAGTATTGAGACAGCCCCGTAAACCAGCTGTGCGCGTAACTCGCGTTGTAAGCGGCAAAGCAGCCGGGAATGTTAATACCCTTGGGACATGGCATGCAGTAGCCGCATCCCGTGCAGGGCACACGGTTCGATTTCTCAAACTCCATCAACACGCGCGCAATCGTGTCGAGCTGGTTGGCCGTCATCGAATTCGGCAACGCGAGGTCTGCCAGTGACGAATTCTCGTCCACCTGCGCGGTATCGGTCATACCAGAAAGCAACATGGTCACCTGGGGATGATTCCACACCCACGAGAGCCCCCAAGCGGCAGGCGTATGCAAATGTCGATCGCATGCACCATCGAGAACAGCGCGCGCCCGCGGAGGCAATTTGCCTGCCAAGCGTCCGCCCAAAAGCGGCTCCATCACAAACACCGCGAGACCTCGCTCGGCGGCGGCCATGAGCCCCGCCGTTCCCGCCTGATATCGCTCTCCAGCGTAGTTGTACTGGATCTGGCAAAAGTCCCACTCATACGCATCGAGCATCGTAAGGAAGTCCGCCGCGCTGCCGTGGTACGAAAAGCCTATCTGACGAATACGCCCTGCAGCCTTTTGCTGCGCGATCCAGTCCTCGATGCCCAGCGCCACCACGCGCTCCCACTGCGCAGGCGAGGTGATGTTGTGCATAAGGTAATAGTCGATATGGTCGGTCTGCAGGCGGCGCAGCTGCTCGTCGAAAAACCGATCGAAATCCTCCGCGCATTTGCACGAAGCATGCGGCAGCTTGGTTGCGAGCAAAACCTGGTCGCGCAAGCCCAGGCGTTCAAGCGAAGCGCCCACGCAAGCCTCGTTGCCGGGATAGAGATAGGCCGTGTCCAGATAATTAATCCCCTGCTCCACCGCACGGGAGATGATGGCATCGGCCGTCTTCGCATCGGGATGTCCCGGCGCACCGGGAAACCTCATGCAGCCCAGACCCAGAGCGGATATTCGGTTACCACTTTTGGGGTCAACACGGTATTGCACGGCCCCTCCCTTCGCCATCAGCGCCCCGGCAAGGCGAAACACAATGGTCACGCAGCCGAAACATCGTGGAATCGCAATCGAGAACGTATCGTAACGCAGCAGAAATCGAGCCGTCACGGCACCGCTTTAACATCAGCAAAAAGCCCGATGAAAGGAGCCGGGCATGACCACGCGCATGTCTTTGCGGTCTGCCCCGTGGCATAAGCGCACAGCGCAATAGTTTCTTTTTCATAACAGCCGCCCCGCGCACTCACCAATCACCCTGGCAGCATACAATCCATCAGGCGCCCCTTACGCGGGCGCCTTTTATATGGGGAGATGATT
>WGSR01000025.1 GCA_014871545.1 Collinsella sp.
GCGAACCTCGGGCTGGCCCTCGATATTGCAGATAAAGCTGTACCAGATAAGACAGGGCTCGGCGCACTCCAGCTCGACGGTAAAGATGCCGTCGCCCTCGTGCGTCATGGGATACCGAGACTCACCGATCTCATCGACCCAGGTGCGCAGCGTAAGCGTTGCCTGGTTGGGGTCGGCATCCTCCAAAATCACCGAGAGGGAAACGGAAGTTCCAGTGGTCACAGCGCCAAACGGAGTGCGAAACTGCGGCAGACGGCTGTTGTGTATCAATCTCATAGTACGGTCCAGTTCAATAGAATCACGGCCTGCGGGCCATGGGCTTTACGCACAGGATGTAAGTATATCTGTTGTACACAGGCTGTATAAACAACATCCGTTTACCATCGGCGAACGGTTGTCCTAGAAAATCGTTTTACCAACTATCAACAGAGAAGGGGCGCCCGGTTGGAGCGCCCCTTACATAGGGTTTGATGAGGTTTTGGATCGTCTGTGGGCTAGCGGCGCTTGCGGGTGGCCGTGGCCTTGCGGACGGACGTCTTCTTGGACGGAGCCTTTTTCTCTGCCGGAGCGGCGGGGGAGACCGGGCTCTCCTTGGCGGGCTCGGTCTTTGCAGTAGCCTTCGGAGCGGTCTTGACCTCAGCGGCCTTCGGTGCCGGCTCGGCCTTTACTGCGGGCTTGTCCTCGGCCGTAGCCTCTGCCTTGGGAGCAGCGGCCTTGGTCGTGGCCTTTTTGGCCGTCGTCGTAGCGCGCTTGCGCGTGGTGGTCTTGGCGGCCGGCTTTGCCTCGGCCTTGGGCTCGGCACCCGCCTCCTCGACCTTGACGGCGGGCTTTGCGGCAGCCTTCGTAGTGGTCTTCGTAGCAGCCTTCGTCGCAGCGGCCTTGGTCGTTGTCGACTTCGTAGCCGTGGCCTTCTTGGCGGTCGTGGTCTTGATCGTGGTCGTCTTCTTGGCAGCGGTCTTTACCGGAGCCTTGGCGGCCGGCTTGGCATCAGCGACCTCGGCCTTTACCTCAGGAGCAGCCTCGGCTTCTGCGGCCTTCTCGGCAGCGGCGGTCGTGCGCTTGCGCGTGGTCGTTGCCTTGGCAGCAGTCGTCTTTGCTGCGGCGGTCTTGGTGGCGGCAGTCTTGGTTGTCGTAGCCTTCTTGGCCGTCGTCTTGCGAGTCGTGGTCTTCTTAGCTGCGGGCTTTGCAGCGGGCTTGACCTCGGTCTCTGCCTCAGGAGCAACCTCAGCCTTCACCTCAGGCTCGGCCTTTGCGGGCTCAGCCTCAACCGGCTTCTCCTCGGCCTTGGGCTCCTCAACGGTCACCGGCTCAGCTGCAGCCTCAGGCTCGTCGACAACAGCCGTCGGCCTCTCAATCTCCGGGTGCATAAAGAAGTACAGGTCCAGATACTTATCGGCCGAGCGCGTCCAGCTAAAGTCCTGGCTCATAGCCTGAGTGACCAGCTGGTTCCAGGCCTCGCGGTTATCCCAGAACAGACGCGCTGCGCGGAATACCGCATCGCCCATCTCGTCGCCGTTAAAGTTGCTAAACGAGAAGCCTGTGCCCTCGCCGGTAAACTCGTTGTACGGCTGCACGGTGTCCTTCAGGCCACCGGTTTCGCGCACGATGGGCAGCGTGCCGTAGCGCATGGCGATGATCTGCGACAGGCCACAGGGCTCAAACTTCGAAGGCATCAGGAACATGTCGGCGGCAGCATACATGCGCTGCGACAATGCCGGATCGAACTCGATGCGAGCCGCCATGGTGCCGGGGTACTTGTCCTGGAAGTAGCGCAGGCCGTCCTCGTAGTCGCGGTCGCCGGTGCCCAGCACCGCCACCTGCACGCCGCCGGCCAGGATGCGGTCGAGCGCGTACATGACCAGGTCTAGGCCCTTCTGGCGCGTCAGACGCGTGACCATCACCATGAGCGGACGGTCGTCGCGAACCTCGAGCCCCAGCTCTTCCTGCAGCTTGGCCTTGCATACGGCCTTGCCGGAACGGTCCTCCACGGTGTAGTTGGCGGCAATGCGCTTGTCGGTCGCCGGGTCAAAGCCCGCGACGTCGATGCCATTCAAAATGCCCTGCAGCGCGTACGAACGCTCGCGCAGAACGCCGTCCAGGCCCTCGCCAAATTCAGGCGTCTGGATCTCGTTGGCATAGGTGGGGCTCACCGTGGTGATAGCATCGGCATAGCGCAGGGCGCCCAGCATGTAGTTGATGCTGCAGGCGTCGCAACGCAGCTGCGAGGCGGCGGCGGGAATATGCGCCACACCCAGGATGTCCTCCATCACGGTGTCGCTAAACTGGCCCTGGAACGCCACGTTGTGGATCGAGAACACGGTCTTGACGCGGTCGTACAGCGGCAGGCCCTGGTAGAACTCGCGCAGGAACACGGGCGCCAGCGCCGTCTGCCAGTCGTTGCAGTGCAAGATGTCACACTCAAAGCCCTCGGGCAGGTGCTGCAGGCTCTCGGTGATGGCCTTGGAGAAGAACGCGAAGCGCTCGCCGTCGTCAAAGAAACCGTACGGATAGTCGCGCGCAAAGTAGCGCTCGTTGTCGATGAACATATAGGTGACGCCGTCGCGCTCGAGCTTCTCGAGACCGCAGTACTCGTTGCGCCAGCCCAGGCTCACGTAAAAATCGGAGAAGTGCTCCATCTGCGCCTTGTACTCGTCCTTGATGGTGGCGTACTTGGGCACCATCACAATGACTTCGGCGCCGGCGCGCACGAGCGCCGCAGGCAGCGAGCCCGCCACGTCACCCAGGCCACCGGTCTTAACAAACGGCGCGCACTCGGCCGAGGCAAACACGATCTGCATCTTTTTGCTGGAATCAGCCATATTGTCTCCCATGTTGTTATTCGAGAATAGCCGCCTGGCGCTAACCGGGCGGCTATTCTACATGTTACGAGCGATGTTGCGGTGCCAACGTTAACGTACGATGGTGGTGTCGGAAGTTAACGGAGCCTTTCCCAGCACCAGGATGTTCTCAGGCGTACCGCGAAGTTCGGTATTGGTGGGAACCACGTTGTTCTTGTCCAGGATGGCGTTCTCAACACGGGCGCCGCTCTTGATGACGCAGCTCTGGTTGATGATCGAGTTGGTCACCGAGGCGCCTTCCTCGACCACGACGCCGCGAGACAGGATCGAGTTGCGCACAGTGCCCTTGATGATGCAACCGGCCGAGATGATCGAGTTGCATGCGTGGCTGCCGGTCGCATAGCGCGAAGGCGGAACGTCGTGAGCCTTGGTCAGGATCGGGCGCTCGGGGTCAAAGAGCTGGTCGGCCACGGTCTGGTCGAGCAGGTCCATGCTGCGGCGATACAGCGACTTCTCGCTAAACACGCCCACGACCTCGCCCTTGTACTCGTAGCTGCACACGTCGATGTTTCCAAAGTCGCCCTGGAGTGCCTCGAGCAGGTCCAGATAGTCGGCGGCCTGGTAGTGGTCGATGATCTCGAGCAGTGTCTCGCGGTTGACGATGCAGCAGTCCATAGAGGCGTTGTCGCCGTACACGACGCCGGCGCTCACGCCCGTCAGGCGGCCGTTCTCGTTAATTTCGAGTTTGGTCTCGTCATCGACGTTGTGCGTGGCCTTGCAGTACACCACGGTCATCTGGGCACCGGAGTTCTCGTGCGCGTCGATGATGGTGTTGAGGTCCATGTTAAAGATGATGTTGGTACCCATCATCACAACGTAGGGCTTGTCCGAGCGCTGGAACAGCGTCTTGTTGGAGATGATGTCGCGCAGCAGGAAGCGCATGCCGCCCTTGGTGGTGCCATACGCGTTGCCGGGCACCATGAACAGGCCGCCCTTCTTGCGGTCCAGGCCCCAGTCCTTGCCCGAGCCCACGTGGTCGATCAGCGAGCGGTAGTTGCCCGGCATGACAACGCCGACGGTCTTAATGCCGGCATTCATCATGTTGGACAGCGGGAAGTCGATCAGGCGGTAGCGGCCCAAAAACGGAACGGACGCGATGGGGCGGTCCTTGAGCAGCACGCTGCCGTAGGTCGAAGAGTAGTTAGCGGTGATATAACCGATGGCCTTGCGATTGATCATCGGATCATTCCCCCTTCCCGATAACGACGTCATTTCCAACGACGGCCGTATCCTTGGTGGTATCGACAGAGCCGAGCTTCACGCCCTCTTCGACCGTGGAGTTCTCGCCCAAAATAGCGCGGCAGATGTGCGCGCCGCTCTTAACGTGCGCACCCGGCAGCAGCACGGAGTCCTCGACCACAGCGCGCTCCTCGATGATGACATCGGTCGAAAGGATCGAGTGGCGAGCGGTGCCGTAGATCTTGCAGCCGTTGGAGACCAGGCAGTCGTCCAGGCGGCCGTCCGGACCAATGTAGTGCGGCGGACGCGTGGTGATGTTGGACATGATGGGGAAGTGCTTGTCGAACAGATCGAACTCGGGGTTGTTGCCCAGCAGGTCCATCGAGGTCTCGTGGAAGCTGGCGATGGTGCCGACGTCCTTCCAAAAGCCGTGGAACTCGTAGCTGTACAGGCGCTTGCCCTCGCCGAGCAGCTTGGGGATGATGTCCTTGCCAAAGTCGTGGCTCGAGCGCTGGTCCAGAGCGTCCTCCTCGAGTGCCTCGATCAGCACGTCGGCCGAGAAGATGTAGATGCCCATGGACGCGAGGTTCGAATCGGGCTTATCGGGCTTCTCGGTGAACTTGGTGATACGGCCGTCCTCGGGGTCGGTGGTCAGGATGCCAAAGCGGCTGGCCTCCTCCCAAGGCACGGGCATAACGCTCACCGTGAGGTCGGCGTTGTTCTCAATGTGCGTCTTGAGCATCTTGCGGTAGTCCATGCGATACAGGTGATCGCCCGAAAGAATAAGGACGTACTTGGGGTCGTTGGCCTTGATGTAGTCCAGGTTCTGCGTGATGGCGTCTGCCGTGCCCGCATACCAGGCGCCGCCGGTCTGCGTCTCATACGGCGGCAGGATCGACACGCCGCCGTCACGGCTGTCCAGATCCCACGCCTCGCCGGAGCCCACGTAGGCATGCAGCAGATAGGGGCGATACTGCGTCAGAACGCCCACCGTGTCGATGCCCGAGTTGGAGCAGTTGGAGAGCGAGAAGTCGATAATGCGTAACTTGCCACCAAAGCTAACCGCCGGCTTGGCGATCTTTTGGGTGAGTGCCCCCAATCGGCTGCCCTGTCCTCCTGCGAGGAGCATCGCGATGCATTCTTTCTTACTCATCGATTTCTCCTTCTGTTATCGATGTTCTTAAACCCATTAGCGACGGGCGCGGCGCTCGGTCGCGCCCGTCGAGTAATGCCGTGCTGGCATAAGGGAGCTCGCGCGCCTTTACGCGTGCCAGATCTCGTCGCGGTACTCGCGAATGGTGCGGTCGCTTGAGAACCAGCCGGAGGAGGCGGTGTTGAGCAGCGCCTTGCGGTTCCAGGTCTCCTGGTCGCCGTAGCTGCCGGTAAGCTTTTCCCATGCATCCACATAGCTGCGGAAGTCGGCCATAACCAGGTCGGGGTCGTTGTTGTTCATGAGCTCGTTGTAGATGCTCTCGAAGTTGCCCGAAAGACCCGCAAAGGTGTTGTCCTTGAGCTCGTCCATCACGTGGCCCAGACGCTCGCGATCGCCGTTGAGGGTATCCCACGCAAAGTAGCTATTGGATGCCCAGAGCTGCTCGACCTCGGGAGCGGTCAGGCCGAAGATGGCCTCGTTCTCGCGGCCGGCCAGGTCGGCGATCTCGATGTTGGCGCCGTCGAGAGTACCCAGCGTAATGGCGCCGTTCATCATGAGCTTCATGTTGGACGTACCCGAGGCCTCCTTGCCGGCCGTGGAGATCTGCTCCGAGATCTCGGCGGCAGGGTAGATGAGCTGGGCGTTGCTCACGCGGAAGTTGGGGATAAAGCAGACCTTCATGACCTCATTCATGCGGGCATCGTTGTTGATGACCTCGGCCACGGAGTTAATGAGGCGGATGGTCTCCTTGGCAAAGGTGTAGCTCGAGGCGGCCTTGCCGCTAAAGATGAAGGTCGTCGGCGTCACGTGAAAGTTGGGATCGGCGATGCGACGGTTGTAGATGTCCATCACCTTCATGATGTTCATAAGCTGGCGCTTGTAGGCGTGGAAGCGCTTAACCTGAACATCGAAGACGGTATTGGGGTCGATGACCAGACCGGTCTCGGCCTTAACGTAGGCGGCCAGACGCTCCTTGTTGGCGCGCTTGGAGGCACCCACAGCCTTCAGGAACTCGGTGTCGTTCTGGAACTCCTTGAGTTTCTCCAGCTCAAAGGCGTCCTTCAGCCAGCCATCGCCAATGGCCTCGGTCACGAGCTTGGCATAGGTGGGGTTGGCCTCGGCAAAGAAACGACGGTGCGAGATGCCGTTGGTCTTGTTGTTGAACTTCTCGGGCGTCAGGGCATAGAAGTCCTTGAGCACGATGTTCTTGATGATGTCGGAGTGGATCTTGGCTACGCCGTTGACGCTATGGCTGCAAATCACAGACAGGTTGGCCATGCGAATCTCGCCGTCCCACAGGATGGCGGTCTGGCGCAGACGCTCCTGCCAGCCCTCCTGCGTGGTGTCGAACGACTCGTGCCAACGACGGCTGATCTCGTCGATGATCTGGTACACGCGGGGGAGGAGCTTGGAGAACGTGCCGATGGGCCACTTCTCCAGAGCCTCGGGAAGGATAGTATGGTTGGTGTAGCTCACGACCTGCGTCACGATATTCCAGGCGTCGTCCCACTCGAGCTTCTTTTCGTCGATGAGGATGCGCATGAGCTCGGGGCCGCACATGGCGGGGTGCGTGTCGTTGGTGTGGATGGCCACAAACTGCGGCAGCAGCTCCCAGTTCTCGCCGTGCTCCTTCTCAAAGGTGTCGAGCAGGCTGTAGATGCCGGCCGAGACAAACAGGTACTCCTGCTTCAGGCGCAGCAGTCGACCGTGCTCGCCGGCGTCGTTGGGGTAGAGGATGGCGCTGATGGCCTCGGCCTCGGCGCGCTCGGCGTCGGCCAGGGCGTAGTCGCCGCGGTTGAAGGCCTCAAGGTCAAAGTGCTCCTCGACCGGCTCGGCGGCCCAGACGCGCAGCTTGTTGACGGTCTCGCCGGCATAGCCCACAACGGGGATGTCGTAGGGGACGGCCAGGATGTCCTGCGTGTCCACCGTGCGGTAGAACGTGCGGCCGTTCTCCTCATAGCCCTCAACGTGGCCACCAAACTTAATGGTCACGGCCTTGTCCTGACGACGGACCTCCCAGGGATAGCCGTGGGTGAGCCACTCGTCGGTGGCCTCTACCTGGCTGCCGTTGACGATCTCCTGCTTAAAGAGGCCGTAGCGGTAGCGCATACCGTTGCCGTAGCCGGCAATGCCCTCGGCTGCCATGGAATCCAGGAAGCATGCGGCCAGACGGCCCAGGCCACCGTTGCCCAGCGCCGGATCGGGCTCCTGGTTCTCGATGACGGACAGGTCAAAGCCCATGTCGTCGAGCGCCTCGGCGACCATGTCGCGCACGCCAAAGTTGAGCAGGTAGTTGTCGAGCAGGCGGCCGATCAAAAACTCGATCGAGAAGTAGTACACACGCTTCTTGCCCTCGGCGGTAACACGGGCGTCACTCTTGGTGGCAACGGTGCGGGCTTTCTCGGCCACGAGCTTGGCCAGGGCGTTAAAGCGGTCCAGGTCGCTGGCGGCCTCGACGCTCTTGCCGCTGATGCTCATGACGGCATCGCGATAGAGCTCGGTAAACTCCTGCTTGTTGTCGAAGATCTTATTCATACGTTCCTTTCCCCCGGGGATGTTTCTCCCGGAACGGCTATGACTTGTATCCTACGCCCCCGCGGGGCGGGTAATTACAGCTGTAACGGCTTTGTTACGCTTTCTTGGCAGAAGCCTTGGCTGCAGCTGCCTTGGCCTTGGGAGCAGCCTTTTTGGTGGCTGCCTTTTTGGTGGCTGCCTTTTTGGCCGTGGTGGACTTTGCCGAAGCCTTGGCGGCAGACTTGGCAGTCTTTGCCTTGGCCGGAGCCTTCTTGGCAGCCGCGGTCTTGGGTTTCACCGAGGACGTGCGCTTACGCGTCGCCTTCTTGGGGGCCTCGACCACCGGCGGCTTATAGCTGCTGGGACCACGGCGCTTAAGCACCACGCCAGCCAGGCCGGGTACCTTAATCTCGATGGAGTCCATCTGCCCGTTCCAGGGATAGGGCTCGCTCGAGCAGGTATAGGGCTCCTCGCCAGCATAGCCGCTGCCACCAAACTCGGGACGGTCGGAATCGAAGATGACCTGCCAGTCACCCTCGCGCGGCACGCCCACGCGGAAGCTTTCGTAGCTCGCAGGGTCAAAGTTGATCAGGATCACCAGGTCGTCGTCGACGTCCTCGCCCTGGCGCACAAAGCTCACGATGGACTGCTTGGAGTTGTCCGCGTCGATCCAGGTAAAGCCGTCGTCGGTGTAGCCGCGCTCGTACAGGGCGGGCTCGGCGGTGTACAGGTGGTTGAGCGCCTTGATAAACGCCTGATGATGACGGTGGGTCTCGTACTCCTCGGTCAGGAACCACTGGATGGACTCGTAGTAGCGCCACTCAATAAACTGGCCGATCTCGTTGCCCATAAAGTTGAGCTTGGCACCGGGGTGTGTCATCTGGTAGAAAGCCAGCGTGCGCAGGCCGGCAAACTGGCGCCACCAGTCGCCCGGCATGCGGCCGATCAGCGAGCACTTGCCGTGCACGACCTCATCGTGGCTGAGTGGGCAAATAAAGTTCTCGGTAAAGGCATACATAATGGAGAACGTGAGCAGACCGTGGTTGCCGGGGCGCCACGGAAAATCAGTCTGCATGTAGTGCAGGGTGTCGTTCATCCAGCCCATGTCCCACTTGTAGTGGAAGCCCAGACCGCCGTCCTGCGGCGGATAGGTCACGAGCGGCCACGCGGTGGACTCCTCGGCCATCATCATCACGTCGGGGTAGTGAGCCTCCACGGCGCAGTTGACCTGGCGGATAAACGCGCTGGCGTCCAGGTCCTCCTCGGTACCGTACTTGTTGAACTTCTTTTGGCCCGGATCGTCGATGCCAAAGTTCAGATACAGCATGCTGGACACGCCGTCCATGCGAATGCCGTCAACATGGAAGTTTTCGAGCCAATACAGCACGTTTGAGACCAGGAAGGAGCGGATCTCGCCGCGGGCAAAGTCAAACTTGTGCGTGCCCCAGTTGGGGTGAATCTCGTGCTCAAACAGCATGTGGCCGTTAAAGGTTGCAAGGCCGTGGGAGTCGGCGCAAAAACCGCCGGGTACCCAGTCCATGATCACGCCGATGCCCGCCTCGTGGCACGCATCGATAAAGTGCATGAGCTGCTGCGGGTTGCCGTAGCGCGACGTGGCGGCGTAATAGCCGGTCGTCTGGTAGCCCCAGGAGCCGTCGAAAGGATGCTCCATGAGCGGCATGACCTCGATATGCGTATAGCCCATGTCGCGCACGTAGTCCACAAGCTCCACCGACAGGTCGTCGTAGGTGTAGAACTCGCCGCGCTGCGCGGGGAAGGGGTCCATAGGGCCGGGGTAGTTGCCGTACTCGTCCGGCTCGCCCTGCGGCGCGTCGCCGTGGCGCTTCCACGAGCCAATATGCACCTCGTAGATGTTAAGGGGCTGCGACATGTGGTTGTGGCCGGCACGGCGCTTGAGCCACGCGGCGTCGTTCCACTTGTAGCCATCGAGTGTCCACAGCACGCTCGCGGTACCCGGAGGGCACTCGGCCTTAAAGGCGTACGGATCGGCCTTGTAGAGCTTTTCGCCCTCGTTGGTCTCGATGAGGTATTTATAGAGCTGGCCCTGCTCGGCACCTGGAATAAAGCCTTCCCAAATGGTGCTCGTATGCACGGGCACCAGCGGGTTGGCTTGTTCATCCCAGTCGTTAAATTCGCCAATGACATGGACGCTTTTTACGTCGGGCGCCCAAACGCAAAAACGCCAGCCGCGCGTACGCTGCTGCGTGTCGGGATGCGCGCCCATCTTTTCCCAACTGCGCTCCCACGTACCAATGCCAAACAGATAGACATCGTCCTTGGAGAGCTCCGGTGCGTGCGGAGCCGGTTTGCGGGTTGCGGACTTTTTAGCCGTTGGCTTTAGCTTTGTATCGCTCACGTTTGATCCCATCATGACGCGGCAGCGTGTTGCCTTGGTGACTAGATGCGAAAGGTCCAAGGCTGCACGAATCGAAGGGACGGCGAAGTTTCAGTGATTCGTTCCACCTCGCGTGCTCGGTGGAACTTTCGGCAGAAACTACGATAACACCTGTGCGTTAGTTTTATGGACGAAAGCGGATTTGCGGGAGCGTTTAATCGGTAAGCGACATGTTTATACCACTGGCAGAATTGCCGTGGTAAAACTCTTGACAGTTTTACCAATTAGGGTTTCAAAAATGTTAGGCTGACGTTTGGTAAAACGTTTTTAGCAGGTTGTTTACCATTTGACATCGAAAGGTTCGTTTATGTCCCATACCGCCGCTCCCAAGGTTGCTTTTATTTTCGATTGCGACGGCACGCTGGTTAATAGCACCCCCGTTTGGGCTTATGCCCAGCCCGAGTTATTGCACCGGCACGGTGTCGACGTGACGGTCGACGATTTTGCCCAGTTTGAGCATTTGTCGCTCGAGGATGAGTGCCAGGCCTACCACGACACGTGGGGCATTGGTGCGAATGGCGAGGAGCTGTATCGCGAGCTGAGCGAGATTTTGATCGATGGCTACTCCAAGGTGCCGCCGCGCGAGGGGCTCCTGGCATTTTTGGAGCAGGCGAAGGCGGCCGGCATTGCCATGTGCGTTGCCACGTCCACGCCGGCCGAGCTGGTGCAGTCCGCGCTCGCTGGTGCCGGGCTCGACGCTTGCATGGAGTTTGTTACCACGACGGGTGAGGCAGGACGCTCCAAGCAGTTCCCGGATGTGTATGAACTTGCGCTGCGCCGTCTGGAGGAGCGCCACGGGCACAAGTTCGAACGCGCATGGGTGTTTGAGGACGCCGTCTTTGGCCTTAAGAGCTCTGGCACCGCCGGCTTTAAGCGCGTGGGCATTTATGACCCGCATGGCCGCATGAAGCGCGACGATGTGCGCGCCAACTGCGATATCTTTATCGACAGCTATGAGGACCTGGATCTGGCCCGCGTGCTTTCGTTTGAGGGTTAGGCGAGGGCCGTGGCTTGCAAAGTATTAGTGGTTTGCGGCTCGCCGGTGGTGGCGAGCGCGGATCTGCTTCGCCAGCTGGCGGGGGAGTGCGACCACGTTGTCGCCGTGGACCGCGGTCTCGATGCACTGCTGGGCGCTGGTCTGAGCTGTGACGTCTACGTGGGCGACGCCGACACCGTAAGCGATGAGGGGCGCGCCCTGGTCGATGCCGCCGAAGCCTTTGAGGTAGAGCGCCACGACCCCTACAAGGACTACACCGACCTGGCACTAGCGCTAGACGCCATCCGCCGTCGCTGGCCAGGCGCCGAAGTGGTAGCAACCTGCGCCACAGGCGGCCGTCCGGACATGGCCCTGTCTGTGTTAGGGCTACTGGCAGGCTATGCGGACGCCCCCGTCTGGATCGAAGAAGACGAAATGACGGCCAGAATTCTGCACCAGGACGAGACCTGGACCATCGAGGGCGCCGAGGGCAAGACGTTCTCCATCATCGCCATCGCTCCCAACACAGAGATAAGCGAACACGGCCTAGAATGGGAACTAGACCACAGCCCCCTAGGCCTGTTGACCGACACCGGCATCTCTAATGTCGTCAGGAAAACGGCCAAGATCCAAGTCCACCAAGGAACCGCAATCGCCTACCTCTACAAGTAAAGTGCTGCCGCGTGAGGGTTTTATCGGGACGGTGGGTTAATTGACTGATTTTGCCTAAGTCAAAATCAGTCAATTCAGCCCCGCCCCAGGAAAACCCGTAAGGCAGGGCAACAACCCCAAAAAAGTCCTTGCATCCCCGAAGATCTTCCCCTATAGTAC
>WGSR01000250.1 GCA_014871545.1 Collinsella sp.
TTGTGGCCTTTGTGGTTTCGCTCATCGCCATCAAGTGGCTCATGGGCTTCGTCCGCCGTCACGACTTCAAGTGCTTCGGTGCCTACCGCATCATCCTGGGCATCGTAGTGCTCGCATACTTCTTCGTTCTGGAGCCGATGCTCGGCCTCTAACTTAGTCGACGCTGCGCGGCGGCCAGGGCGACAACTTGTCATTCAAAGGGGGTGGCATGACCAAAAGGTCTATGCCGCCCCCTTTTCATGCCAATTTGTTCGCCCTGACCGTCGCTCGCTGCTGCTGCCATGACATCGGCGGTTTCGTGATTGTCAATAGATTGGTGCAGACTAACCTGACCCCATTGCACCAAATCCGCTGGGGCGAGCCTGACGGTGACGCACGGAGTCGTGGTGTGATTTGCGTCGGTGTCCGCGCGGCTCGGTATACTGGTACGGCTCAAACTATGGCGCTGCCCGCAGGCGCGCCGTCCGTCAGATGAGGAGTCGCCCATGACCCAGCCCTTGCCCTGGGAAAAGAATGTCGCGGTACCTGTGCCGCCCGCGCCGGAACCCGTGCCGCTCGATGCATACACCGCCCCTGCTGCGCCGGAGCCCGAGCTCGTTCCGCTCGACATCTACGACGCTCCCGCGCCGGCGCCCAAGCCCGCCAAGCCGCTCGTCGACATCGACAGCCTTAATCCCGCTCAGCGCGAGGCGGTCCTGACCACCGAGGGCCCGCTGCTGGTCCTTGCCGGCGCCGGCTCGGGCAAGACCCGCGTCTTGACCTTCCGTATCGCACATATGCTCGGCGACCTGGGCGTTAAGCCCTGGCAGATCCTTGCCATCACGTTTACCAACAAGGCCGCGGCCGAGATGCGCGAGCGTCTGGCGGCACTCATCCCCAGCGGTACCCGCGGCATGTGGGTGTGCACCTTCCATGCTATGTGCGTGCGCATGCTGCGCGAGGACGCTGACCTGCTGGGCTACACCGGTCAGTTCACCATCTACGATGACGACGATTCCAAGCGCATGGTGCGCGATATTATGCAGGCGCTCGGTATCGAGCAAAAGCAATTCCCCATCAACATGATCCGCAGCAAGATCAGTTCGGCCAAAAACGCCATGATCGGCCCCGAGGACATGCTCAAATCCGCCGACAGCCCCAACGACAAAAAGGCCGCGCAGGTCTACTTGGAGCTGGAACGCCGCCTGCGCGCCGCCAACGCGATGGACTTCGACGACCTGCTCGTGCGCACGCTCGAGCTGCTGCGCACCCGCCCCGAGGTGCTCGACAAGTACCAGGAGCGCTTCCGCTACATTAGCGTCGACGAGTATCAGGACACCAACCACGTCCAGTACGAGATCGCTAACCTGCTGGCCGCCAAGTACCAAAACCTCATGGTCGTGGGCGACGATGACCAGTCCATTTATAGCTGGCGTGGCGCCGACATCACCAACATCCTGGACTTTGAGCAGGACTTTAAAAACTGCAAGACCGTTAAGCTGGAGCAGAACTACCGCTCCACGGGCCATATCCTGAGCGCCGCCAACGCCGTGGTGCGCCACAACTCGCAGCGCAAGGACAAGCGCCTGTTTACGGCCGAGGGCGATGGCGAGAAGATCCAGGCCTTCCAGGCAAGCGATGAGCGCGACGAGGGCCGCTGGATTGCCGGCGAGATCGAGAAGCTGCACTCCAAGGGCACGAGTTACGACGACATCGCCGTGTTCTACCGCACCAACGCTCAGTCGCGTATTCTCGAAGATATGTTCCTGCGCGCAGGCGTGCCCTACAAGATCGTGGGTGGCACGCGATTCTTCGACCGTGCCGAGATCCGCGACGTCATGGCCTATCTTAAGATGATTGTGAACCCGGCCGACGAGATGAGCGTCAAGCGCGTCATCAACACGCCGCGCCGCGGCATCGGCTCCACCTCGATCCAAAAGATCGAGCAGCTGGCGCGCGACAACCGCTGCTCGTTCTTCCAGGCCTGCGAGATCGCAACAGCCGAGACGGGCATGTTTAGTGCCAAGGTGCGCAACGGCCTGTCGAGTTTTGTGGCGCTGGTGCGCGAGGGCCGTCGCATGGACGGCGAGCTCAAGGATGTCGTCGAGATGATTGTCGACAAGACGGGCCTGCTGCAGGCGTTCCGCGCCGAGGGCACCATGGAGTCCGAGAGCCGCGCCGAGAACATCCAGGAATTCCTGGGCGTCGCCGCCGAATTTGAGGAGATGCACGAGGATATCGAGGGCACGCTCGAGAGTCTAGAAGAGCTGCGCGCGGCTGGCGTTGCCGATGTGCCGGCCGGCGTCGAGTCCGAGCCCGTCGTGGTGAGTGCGCCCGCGCCCGAGCCGGGACCGTCCGCTCCGGCATCCTCGTTTGAGGCACTTGTCGGCGCTCGTGACGCCGCGGGCTCCAATCCGCTCGATAGCCTAGCCGCCCCGGCGCTCTCGCCGCAGGATGCCTTGGCCGCCCCCATCGCGGGCAACGCGTATGCCGTGCCAACAGAGCTACCGGCGGGCGCCGTGCATGCCGACGAGATCGAGCGCACCTACGGTCCGCTCACCT
>WGSR01000251.1 GCA_014871545.1 Collinsella sp.
GCATCCATTCCGAGTCGCTTAAGCGCCGCGCCGAGCAGATCCTCGACACGCATATTCTGCCCATCATACCCGCTCAGGGCAACATCGGTCTCCTGCGGGCTAAAGCCCATGGAAAGGAGTGCCGCACGGGCGTCATCAATCGCCGAAGGAGCGGCGGCGGGAACCGGCATCGAAACCTGTCCGGGAATCACGTCGACCGGCACAAAGCCCTTGTCCTTGGCAAAGGTACTCTTGAGTTCCAGGATCAGGCGCTGAGCTGTCTTTTTGCCCACGCCGGGTACCTTGGCCATGCCCTTGTCGTCCTCGGCCATCACCAACGAGTACAGCTGCCCCACGGTATAGGTGGAAAGCACGGCGAGCGCCAAGCGCGGGCCAACGCCCGAGACGGACACGAGCCGTTCGAACATCGTGCGCTCATCCTTTGAGGAAAAACCGAAAAGTGTCATGGCGTCCTCGCGCACCTGCATACGTGTGTAGAGGCGGACCTCGCCGCCGGGCGTCGGCAACGTGGCCGCAGTGCTGCCCGAGATGCCGAGCTCGAAGCCAACGCCCGACACATCGACGACAGCAGAGCTCATCGTGGCTTCGACAAGCGTTCCGTGGAGCTGGGAAATCATCAGTATCCGGTTCCTCTCTGTTGATAGAACTCGCCACCGGTGAGGGCGCGGGTGCGGCTGAGGTTTACATGGCAGATGGCGCAGGCCAGGGCATCGGCGGCATGGTCGGGATGCGGGTCGTGGTCGAGCTGCGTGAGCGTGCGTACCATGTAGGCGACCTGCCGCTTGTCCGCGGCGCCGGTGCCCACCACAGCTTGTTTGATCTGCATGGGCGTGTACTCGCCAATCTCGAGCGCGCACTCCGAAAGCGCCACGAGCGCAGCGCCGCGGGCATGCGCCGTGGGGATGGCCGAACGAACGTTGGCGCCAAAATAGATGCTCTCGACAGCAGCCGTGTCGGGTCGATAACGCTCGACGACATCCTTAAGGTCATGGGCGATATGCGACAGGCGCACCGCGAGCGGACTTCCGGCACTGGTCTCGATGCAGCCATAGGCACGGCAGCGAACCTCGCCACGCCGCTCCTCGATAATCCCCCAACCCGTATGAGCCAAACCGGGGTCGATGCCCAAGATAACCAAGCCAACCTCCCCTCGTCTTCTACCAAGCGCAAGGCAAGACCCCGCGCATCAATCACGAACGTCTGTTCTAGAATAACACAACGGGGCCAAGATGCTTAGTTGAAGTATCGGGGTTGGGAGCGAATCCCATCCCCAGTTTAGTTCTGCGAGAAGAATGGGAACTGTCGGGGATCAACCGGCGGATGCGGCATCGGACCACCCTGGGACCCACCCTGCGGACCGCCCTGACCGCCCATCATCTTATCGATGGCGTCCTGAACCTCGCCCTCGAACTTTTTCATTCCCTCGTGCAAACGACGCTGACCGTCCTCAGAGCGCAGCTCCTCCATATGCTCGGGCGAAATACCCAGAAGCTCGCCCAGCACGCCCATCATCTCGTTTCGCACGCGCTCGCTCGTATCCTCGTCAGCAAAACGGCGCACCTCGGCGCGCGCCAGCGAATCGACCGTCATACGCTCCTTGCCGTTAAGCCCCAGGTCGGACCACGCGAGCATGTACGGCCAGGCACGCTCGGCAAACGAACGAGCCGAGACGATCGGCGCCATCGGCAACATGCGGCGGGCAGCTTCACCCTGTCGAACGAGCATCAGCAGCAGCGAGCAGGCCTCAGGCTTGCCAGCGGCCATCGGGATGTCGTCGAAAGATCGATTGCGGTCCACGTGCGCCTCGAGCGCCCCATCGACCTCACCCGGCTCAAGCCCGCCGAGCAGCTGCGCCGCGCGGTCGAGCATATCGACCGGACCGTCGAGCGTTGAGAGTGCCTGCGCCAGCACTCGCTCCATACAATCTTCCACCGCGTTGAGCGTCACGAGCTCTTGGGGCACCACGGCAGACGTGCGGTTGCGCACACGTGCCACAAACTCAAGCGTCGACAGGTACACATCGCCAAAGGGCGCGTAATCGCCCTGGTAGCCGCCGCAAAGCGCCGGCGCCGCCAGCGCGTACTCGGTTTTGGACAGCGGGCTCAGCGCCATCGCACCCATCTCGAGCGCCGTGTCCTCCAGCATGAGGCCCAGCGTGCGCGAGCGCAGACGCTCGGCATCACCCGCCGACACGTCGCGATCGAGCACACGCGCCGCATCCGGTGCATCGCGCTCGACGGTGCGAATGTGCAAACGCTCGGCGATGGCGCGGACGGCGGCACAGCGGGCAGCCTCGGCCTCTTCCTGCGCCGGCGTAAAGATACGGTTGCGCCCCAGCACCAGGCCAATCACATTGCGCGGGCCCAGAGCGTCGACGGCCAGTGCCGCCAGCAGGGACGACGGCAAGTCACCCTCGAGTGCCACCACAGCACGCGACGCACCGTGTGCTCGGGCGTTGTCGCGCACGGCGAGCACCAGCGCCTGCCACAGCCACTCCTCGGAACGGAACTCGGGCAGTTCGTGATCTTCCAGGGCATC
>WGSR01000252.1 GCA_014871545.1 Collinsella sp.
ATCTTGCGGCATACGGCCCAATGCTCAGTGTCGACACCGTGTTCAAGACTATGGTTGTTGATCTCGATAATCTTGTGCTTGGCCTTAGCTGCCAACAGCACCTCGTCGATATCGAACGGCACGCCCGAACGCCCCGTGTGACCCAGCATGAACACCTTGGGGTGCTCCAGGGCATTGATATACATCTCGGTCGTCTGGGCCAGCGTCGCGCCCTCAGCAATCTGCGGATTATGCACGCTCGCAACCAAATAATCCAAATTACGCGTAACCAAATCGAACAGCGAATGCTGACGGCTGTACGAATCGCCGGCAATATCGAGCGTGACAGGAGTGTCCTCGCCAAACAGGCTTCCGTCCAGCGAAACGATATCGGCCTCGGCACCACGCAGCACCAGCACGCCGCTCCAAATGCGCGGCCAGATATCCTGGTTGATAAAGAACTGGTAACTGCGCAGGTCATTGGGGCAAGCCGTAACCATAGAGCTCAAATGGTCGGCAGATCCGAGCACCTGCAGGCCACGCTCTGCCGCCCAGTACACATTCTCCTCAATGGTCGAATATGCATGCGCAGAGAACATCGTATGGGTATGAATGTCACAAGAAAGCAGGTAGGGCATCAGGTCTCCTTATCTGGCACGGCCGTCGCTTATATTCATTGTACGCATAGCCTTCGATAGTCGTAAAACCACTCCATCCCAAAGACACAACGTCCATGACAACGGGGTCCGGCTTAACACCAAACCCCGTTTCACGTAAAACATTGTAGGCAGAGCGCTTTACTTTTAACGATACTCGTCCGCCAACTGTTTCCAAGCGGGTAGCGAATTGACAATCGTTTCGTAGCTCACGCAATAGCCCAGGCGGAACCAACCCGGCATACCAAAGCTGTCCGAGGGAACCGCAAGCAACTCATACTTCTTTGCGCGCTCGCAAAACGCATTCGCATCGGGCTCCAATGCTTTCACCCATAGGTAGAACGCACCATCCGGCTCAACATAGGTGTAGCCATACTCCGCTAGTGCGTCGGTAAGCGCGGTGCGGTTGCGTGCATAGGCCTCAACGTCACTCGGCTCATCGATGCAGTCGATAATTACGCGCTGAAAGAGCGCCGGCGCGCACACGAAGCCCAGCGTACGGGCGGCACCGGCAACGGCCGGCATCAGACGGGCAGCCTGCGGATTGGTGTTGGGAACCAAGATCCACCCCACGCGCTCACCCGGCAGCGACAGCGACTTGGAATACGAGTAGCACACGATGGTGTGCTCGTAGATCGAGGGCACCCAAGGCACCTCGGCACCGTACACGATCTCGCGGTACGGCTCATCCGAGATGAGCATAATCGGATTCTCGGGATCGCGCTGAGCGTTGGCCTCGCGCAGAACATTGGCCAGTCGCGTCAGCGTGTCGCGCGTATATACGGCACCGGTCGGGTTGTTGGGCGAGTCGATAATGACGGCTGCCGTCTTGTCGGTGATCGCCTTGAATACGTTATCCACGCTCAGCTGGAATGTGTCCTCGTTGGCAAGCGCCTCGACACACGTGCAGCCGGCCTTCTCAATCCAAACGCGATACTCCGGAAAGTACGGGGCGATAACAATAACCTCGTCGCCCGGATTCGTAACGGCGTTGAGCGCGCAGGTGAGCGAAGCCGCGGCACCCACCGTCATAAAGACGTCTTTGCCCTCATAGCTCGTGCCAAAGCGGCGGTTGAGCGATTCGGCCACAGCGGCACGACATTGCGGCAGGCCCGGTGCGGGCGTGTAGCCGTGCAGCTGGTCGCTCGGCAGCTCCAGGGCCTTCTTAATGGACTCCGCCACAGCAGCGGGTGCCGGAACGCTCGGATTGCCCAGCGAAAAATCGAATACGTTTTCCGCACCGATCTGCGCCTTGCGCTCAAGGCCATAGCTAAAAATCTCACGGATGATGGAGCTTTCCGCACCGCGAGCATACATAGTTTCGTTGATCATCTGTTCCCCTTTCGCATAGGCGCTATTGTACGCTTTAGCCGAGCAAAGCGCCGCAGCAATGTTGATTGGGAACAGACTTAAATGCGTGAAAACGCTCATTTAAGTCTGTCCCCAATCAACAAAAAGAAAAAGCCTCCGCAGGTTTCCCCGCGGAGGCTTTCACCACAAAGGCTATTTGTCGTCGTCGGTGTCGGCACCGGCATTGACGGCACGGTCATCATCGGCAGTCTCGGATGTGGCTTCGGCATCCTCCTGCATAGCCGCCTGCGCAAATGCCGCGGCATCAGCCGCCAGCTCCTCCTCGCTCATGCGAGGCGCACGCTTCTTGGTCGGCATGCCGGCCGCCTTAGCGTTGCGCTCCTCTTTGGCCGCCAGGATATCGCCCTCACGCTCAAGGTAGGCGTCCCACTTGTTGTCGAGCAGGGCGTTTACGGCGTCACCCTCGACGGTCTCACGCTCAAGCAGCACCTTCGCCATCAGGTCAAGCTGATCGCGACGGGCATCCAAAATCTCGGCCGCACGACGATGGGCCTCACGCATAATGCGCTGAACCTCGATATCGATGCGGCG
>WGSR01000253.1 GCA_014871545.1 Collinsella sp.
AGGAGGCCCTTCGCCGTCTGGGAATTCGGACGGTGGGGGACCTCCTTCTCCATATCCCTCATCGATACCTCGACTTTACCCGTTCTTGGTCTATCGAGATGGCGCCCATCGGTACCGTGTGCACCATCGTCGCCACGGTCGACCGTATCGTCCAAAAGCAGCCGCGTCCGCGCATGCAGGTGACTGAGGTCTCACTTGTTGACGAGACGGGCGTGCTGCAGGTCGCCTTTTTCCGCCAGCCCTGGATTGCTCAGCAGCTTAAGCAGGGCGACCGCCTGGCCGTGATGGGCAAGGTCGAGTTTGCCTACGGCTTTAAACAGATGGCCTCGCCCCACTTTGAAAAGCTCGAGGACAGGCGCGCCGCAGGCACCATTCTGCCGGTCCATTACGTGAGCGATGGCGTGAGCCAGGCGTGGATGCGCCGCATCGTAAGCGGCGCGCTCGAGGTCGTCGGCAATCCGTTCGATCCGATTCCCGTGCCGCTGCGCGCAAAGCGGAAGCTCATGAGCAATGCCCGCGCGTTGCGTTCGATCCACTTTCCCTCGAGCATGGCTGAGCGCGACATCGCACGCCGGCGTCTTGCCTACGAGGAGTGCCTCTACCTGCAGCTGGCGCTGCGTCTGCGCAACGACGGTGGCCTGGTCGATGTGGTGCCCTATGCCCACACCGCGGGCGAGCATCTGGGCGCGCTTAAACAGGCCCTTCCGTTTTCGCTGAGCGACGAGCAGGAGGCCGCATTCCAAGACATCCTGCATGACATGTGCGATGGCGGGCGCGTGATGAACCGTCTGCTGCTGGGCGATGTCGGTACCGGTAAGACCGCCGTTGCCGCCTGCGCGCTAGCTGTGGCTGCCGATGGCGGCACGCAGGCCTGCGTTATGGCGCCCACGGGCGTGCTGGCGCGCCAATATGCCGATAAGACCGGCCCTCTGCTCTCGCAGGCCGGCATGTCCTGGGCGCTTCTGACGGGTGCCACGCCGGCCGCAGAGCGCGAGCGCATCCATGCACAGCTGGAATCAGGCGAGCTCGACGTCCTCTTTGGAACCCACGCGGTCCTTTCGGATAACGTTGCGTTCAAGCATCTGTCGCTCGTGGTCATCGATGAGCAGCACCGGTTTGGCGTCGGCCAACGCAACGCCCTGCGCGCGAAGGGCCCCGGTGCCGATCTGCTCGTTATGACGGCAACGCCCATCCCGCGTACGCTGGCGCTTTCGGTCTACGGCGATCTGGACACGAGTATCATCCGTCATCGGCCTGTCCCCGGCGCTGTCGTGACGACACGCGTGCTCACCGAGTCGAGCCGTGACCTCGCCTATGGCGCCATCCGCGAGGCGCATGAAAAGGGTCAGCAGGCCTACGTGATTTGCCCACTCGTGGAGCCGAGTGACTCGGCCGATGAGCTGGAAGACGTGCCCGGTATTGCCCGCGACGATGAGGGCCGCGTAACCGTACCCGTGCCGCTGCACGATACGGCGACCGAGCTCGATCGCCTGCGTCTGGCGTTGCCGGGGCTTACCGTCGAGCGCCTTCACGGCCGCATGCCGGCGGGGGAGAAGGACCAGGTTATCGATGCCTTCAAGCGTGGCGAGATTGACGTGCTCGTCTCGACTACGGTGGTCGAGGTGGGCGTCGATGTGCCTAACGCCACCGTCATGGTCATCGAGAACGGCGAGCGCTTTGGATTGGCTGCCCTGCACCAGCTGCGCGGCCGCGTGGGCCGTGGCAGTGTGTCGGGCACGTGCCTGGTCATGACGCACTCCAAGGGCAACGGCGGCGCGTCCGCAGCACAAGATCGCCTGCAATCGCTCGAAAAAACCGCGGACGGCTTTACGCTCGCCCAGATGGACCTGCGTCTGCGCCGCGAGGGTGAAATCCTGGGTTACCGCCAGCATGGCGGCGTGACCTTGCGCTTTGTTGACCTCGATGCCGACGAGGAATTGATCGAGTGGGCACATTTGGACGCGGTCGAGCTCTTGCGGTATGCTTGCAACCTTGACTCCGTGGCGACGCGCCCTCTGCGCGATGCGGTCGCCATGCGGTATCGACACATCTTTAAGGAGGTCAGCGGAGGATGAGAATCATCGGCGGCGAATGGCGCGGTCGCAAGATCGAAGAGCCCCGTGGTCGCGATGTCACCCGCCCCACGACTGATCGCGTGCGCGAGGCGTGCGCATCTATGGTCATGTCGGCATTCGACTTCGATCTGGACGAGGTCCGCGTGCTGGATGCCTTTGGCGGCTCCGGCGCCTTGGGCATTGAGATGCTCTCGCGTGGCGCCCGTTCGCTCACCACGTTCGAGATCGATCGCAACGCTGCTCGTCTGATTACCAAGAATATCGAGTCGCTTTGCCGTGACCGTGCGCGTTGGCGTGTGGTGATGGGTGACGTGCTGGTAAGCGCTTCGCGCGGGCGCGTGCCGGGCGGTCCCTTTGACCTGGTCCTGCTTGACCCGCCCTATGCTTTTGGCGCCGAGCCGGTCGAGGAGCTGCTGCAAAACCTAGCTCAGCAAGGCTTGCTGGCGCAGGGCGCCTACGC
>WGSR01000254.1 GCA_014871545.1 Collinsella sp.
GTACCAAATGATGGGAGGCGAGCCGGAGACGTGTTGCTCCGGCTCGCTGTGTTTATGGGGGAGGGCACATGCGCCAAAACGGATCTAACTTAAACGGGCGCTCGGGTGCGCGTCCGACGGCGCGCCGCGACCTGGGGCAGCTGCCCAGCGGCCAGCGTCGACGTCGCCGTAAGCCCGGCGCGATGTACCTCAACCATAGCCGTGGGTTTAGCGATCGCAGCGCGCGCATCGGCAACGGGCGCTCGCCGCGTCGACCGTCCCGCCTGCCCTATGCGCTCATCGCCGTGGGTTGCGCACTCGTGCTGTTTATCGCTGCCGTCGTGGGCTACGTCAACCGCAGCGTGGACGTGGAGCTCAACGGGCAAAAGACCGCGGTGCGCGTGGGCTCTACGTTGCAGAATCTTATCGACGATCAAAGCCTGACCGAAACGTACGACGCCGGCGATCTGCTGGCCGTCGACGACAGCGTGCTCAAGCGCCATGGCGGCGAAAAGCTGTCGGTGAAGGTCGACGGCAAGCGCGTGAAACAAGGCAAATGGGATAGTCGCGAGCTTACGGGTGGCGAGAAGGTGACGGTCAAGGATGGCCGCAACGTGTACGAAAAGCACGAGGTCCAGGCCACGACTATCGAGCCAAAGCTTAAGGTCGAGGGCACGGGTGCCATTGAGTATGTCAAAACCTGGGGCGTTCAGGGCCGCTCCGAGGTATGGGTCGGCGAGCAGTCGGGCAAGACGCAGGACCGCGGCGAGGTCGTGCCCGCCACCGACTGCGTGGTCGAGTGCGCAAGCGTAGCGCCCAAGGGCAACGAAAAGTACGTGGCCCTGACATTTGACGAGGGTCCGAGCGGCGCGACCAAGCAGATCTTGCAGGTGCTCAAGGAAAAGGGCGTCACGGCGACGTTCTTCCTTTCGGGCGATGCCGCGGAAGCCTCGCCCGCTACTGCCAAAGCGATTGTTGATGCCGGGTGCGAGATTGGTTCCAACAGCTACAGCGATGATTCTCTCAAGGGCGAGGATCGCGAGACGGTGCGCAAGCAGATCACGAAGGGCACCGAGTCGATTAAGTCGGCGACCGGCGTCGAGACGATGCTGCTGCGTGCCCCCTACGCCGCGTTTGACGAGCAAAACTGGATTGACTCGATGGACCTGGTATCCGCCGTGGTTTCGTGGAATATCGATTCGGGCGACTGGCTGCTCAACGGCGCTGACGAGCAAGTATCGACCGTGCTCGACTCGATGACGCCGGGCAATATTGTGCTGCTCACCGATAGCGATGAGTGCGCCGAGCAGACGCTCGAGGCGCTGCCGCAGATTATCGATGGCCTTGTCGCCGACGGCTACAAGATCGTGACGCTCAGCGACCTGGTCAAGACGGACACGGCATTGAGCAAAAAGCTCACCTCGCTCACCAAGGTTTCCATGCCCAAAAACGCCGTGTTCCCCCAACTCCCCGAGGACGACGACACCACAGAGTAGTCATTGGGGACGTGCTTAAACGACTGGTCGTTTAGGGCGGTCTTAATCGTTTTGTCCCACTGTGCTCATCCGGCTCTATGCCACGGATACGTCAGCGTTTGGTATGCCTGCGATGTGCAGCGCATAAATTCGGTGCCGCAGTGCGATGCTGATGCTATAGTTACTGCGGTTAATGAGGGTCAAGAGAAAGGTTACAGGTGAAATCCAAACCTCGACCATACAGTCGATGACCCCATGCAGGTGCTTTCTGCGCGTGCACGGGGTGTGAGCGCCGAGCGGCGTGCCGCCCGCGCATGCGTATACATATCTAAAAGTCCACGGA
Source organism: Collinsella sp. (assembly GCA_014871545.1). GTDB lineage: Bacteria > Actinomycetota > Coriobacteriia > Coriobacteriales > Coriobacteriaceae > Collinsella. Next base: position 1,798 of record WGSR01000254.1, read on the forward strand.
TTGCGCGCCGGCATGGTCGCGCGGTCCGCAGGAATAATGATGGGGAGCACCATTGAATTATCTGAGTGAGATGCTCAAATTGCCGGTCTTGGACGTCGACGGCGAAAAGCTCGGCGTGGTTAACGATTTTGGCATTGCAACCGGCGAAGTTTTTCCGCACGTGACGTCGCTCGCGTTCCGTGGTCCCGGCAAGACACCGTTTATGATCAGCTGGCGCAAATGGGTCGACCGTATCGACGAGACGGGTGTGCACCTTAAGACGTCGGCCACCGAAATCCGTTTTTCGTACCTGCAGCCGACCGAACTCTTGCTCGCCCGCGACGTACTTAACAAGCAGATTGTCGACACGCAGGGCATGAAGGTCGTGCGCGTCAACGACATCAAGTTCTCCATGTCGGGCGAAAATCAGCTGCGCCTGCTGGGTGCCGAGGTCGGCGCCCGCGGTCTGCTGCGCGCGATCAGCCCCACACTCGAGCATGTCGTCGAGGGCTTTATGAAGCACCTGGGCAAGCCGCTCAGCGAGGACATTATCGCCTGGTCTTACATGGACCTGCTCGATCGCTCGACTAAGAACATCCAGCTCTCGGTGTCGCACAAGACGCTTGGCGAGCTGCATCCTGCTGACATTGCCGACATCATCGAGCAGCTCGACCCGCGCCTGCGCGCGCAGGTGTTCGCGCAGCTCGACACCGCCCAGGCCGCCGAGGCCATCTCGGAGTTCGATGACGACGAGCTCA
>WGSR01000255.1 GCA_014871545.1 Collinsella sp.
GACAGTACCTTTGTCACATCCATGAGTGTGGATTTTCTCCCGTATAGAGCGCACTTGAACGCTCAAAGCGGGAGAAAATCCACGCTCATTTTTCATGTGGGAGATTATCCACGCTCGTTTCGCGCCGAAGGCGTGGCCCGCGGCCTCGCTTGCCTACAGCTGCTCGAGCATAGCGGTGCAACCGGCGAGTACATCGCGGTAGGTGGCGTCGAAATTGCCGGTGTACCAGGGGTCGGCCACGTCGCCGGGGCGATCGGTCCAATCGAGCAGGCGCGAGATCTTGCCATCGGGGTCCTTCCCAAAAATTCGGTACAGGCCGCGGGCGTTCTCGTCGTCCATATAGACAATGTGGTCCCAGTCGCCATACTCCGCGCGACGCACCTGCGTGCACGATGTGCGACGACGGGAATCCCGACCTCGCGCAGCTTGGCAACGGTACCGTGGTGTGGCGGGTTGCCGATCTCCTCGGTCGAGGTCGCAGCGGAATCAATGACAAACTCGCCCGCGCGCCCGGCGCGCCGCACTAGCTCGGTAAACACGGACTCAGCCATCGTCGAGCGACAGATATTTCCATAGCAGATAAAAAGAATGCGTTGCATGAGCGGCTTCCTTTCTAGGCGGTCGCGCAGGGCTTACAGACTGCTCTTGAGGCAGTTTGCTCCAATAAAGCCCGCTGCGTACAAGGGGAGGTGGCGCAGCTCGCGCCCGTCATCGGTTTCGCTGCGGGAAAAATTGTTCTCGGACAAAATGTAGGCATATGGCGATCGGGCTTTGTCCATAAACGACCCGAGGGTTCTCGCGCGCACGTTACGTGCGGACTTTACTTCGACGGGCACAATTTCCATACGGTCGGTCTGAAGTAAAAAATCGAGCTCGCCGGTCGTCTTCCAAGACGACGGCGGCACCCAGTAATACGTCTGCAAGCTATTGCCCGAAAACGCTTGCATGACCGAGTTTTCCGCCAGGGCGCCTCGGAAATCGGAAGATAGCGCTATGGCGGAATCCTCTTTGAGGTCGAGCCAGAGCCGCGGGTTGATGCCGAGTTTGTAGAACATGAGGCCGGTATCGAGAAGATAGACCTTAAAGAAACTTCCATCTTCGTCGTCGAAGGGAACGAGGGGAGGCTCGATGCCTTCGGTCAGGTTGTTGACCGATATGATGCCGGCGCCTTCGAGCCAGTCGAGCGGCTCGATAAGCTTGGCGCGACGGCCTCCGCGTTCGACCTCGGAGTACTTGAATTTTTTTGTGGACGATCTCAGCAGCTGGGACGGAATGGAGCGCCAGACCTTGCGCGCCGCCACGCCGCTGATCCCGTTTTCGGGGTCGGTCATATCAGCGGTATAGGTCTCGTCGATTTCGCGCTGCTCGACGCGCGCATCCTCGATGGATAACGTCTTGCGATATGCGTTGACGGCGGCGGGCATGCCGCCCACGATCTGGTATCGATGAAACAGGCTGAGCGCGGCTTGGTGCACGGCGTAGGTCTCGAGCGTGCCGGCGTGGGTACGAATGGCATTGACCATCTGCTCCTCGTCGAGCGCCCAGAGAAACTCCTCGAACGACATAGGATGCATGGTCTCTTGACGAACGCCGCTGGGAAAAGGCAACTTGCGCTTGCGCGTGGCGACGCCGAGCTGACTGCCGGTCGCGCATATGCGCCAGCCCGAACCCGAAAAAAAGCGAAGCGAGTTGAGCGCCCGTTCGCAGAGCTGCACCTCGTCAAACAGGATGAAGGCGGTTTCTTTGCGAATGGGGGTGCGTTTATAGTCTGAGATTCGCGCCACGATGGCGTCAACGTCGTCGGTGGGACAGTCGAACAGCGGAGCGATCAGCTCAAGATCGGTCTGAAAGTCGAGTTTGACAAACGCATCGCCGGCGATCCGTCTGCCGATTTCCTCGGCAACGTACGTTTTGCCTACGCGTCGCGCACCACGGATGAGGAGGGGGCGCGACGCGTCCTTTGTCGCCCATGATTCGATAACGGATTCGATTGATCTGCGCATGGGGCCGCCTTTCCAATTTCGTGTACTTCAGATACATAGTTTAGTACGATTTCATGTACTTGGAATACACGAAATAGTAGAAAAGTGTGTATCTGAAGTACCCGAAATTGCACTACTGGAGCTTGCAGGCGGATAAACACTACTCGTATGGGACGGTTTTCACCGGTTGCTCGCCACCTTGGGCTATGTTCGCCCCTATGCCTGCATCCGGGGCTGTGCTGATTGACGACGGCGCTCCCAGCGAGCCAACTTAATCGTCACCAGCGTGAGCGCCCAGGCCACAAGCGAGAACACGGCACCGACCGCGCCTACATATGCAATGCCAACTCCGCTTACCACGGCGCCGCCCACTGCGGTGCCAAACGAGATGCCGACGTTAAACGCCATGGGCTCAACCGAACTTGCGAGTACCATCGACTTGGGGTGGCGGCTGCGTGCCACATCCATAAAGTGTGTGATGCACGACACCGAGAACAGGTACATGAGCAGCGCCAAGCTAAAGACAAAGA
>WGSR01000256.1 GCA_014871545.1 Collinsella sp.
GACCGGTGTAGACGATCTCGCCACCATAGACCTTGCCGTCGATCTTGACGGTGGTGTCGTCGATTTCAAAGAGGTCACGGGCGTCCACGTCGCAGAACACGTCGATCAGGTCGTGGTCGAGCATGTGCTCAAAGAGCGCCGTGTAGCCCTCCTGCGGCATGCCCTGGAAGGGAGCTTGCGGGAAGTAGCGGTCATCATCGCCCACAAAGACGGGAACGCGGCCGGTGATCGAGGGGTCGATCTGATCGGGCGTCTGGCCCCACTGCTTCATGGTGTAATGTAAAAAGACGTTCTCGTAGACGTAATCGGCGACCTCGGCAAGATCCGGGTCGTTCTTCTTACGCAGCTCCATAATGGGCACCTTGACATCCTTGCCAAAGGTCTCCACGAGCTTCTGATACAGCTCCTCGCCGCGCTCGTCACCAAAGGCGAGCTTGAGACTCGCATGGTTGAAGGGCACGGGCATAAGGGTACCGTTGATGTTGGCGAGCACCTTGTGCTGATAATCCGTCCACTTGGTAAAGCGCGACAGGAAATTGTGCACGCGTTCGTTAAAGGTGTGATAGATATGCGGACCGTACTCGTGAATCAGGATTCCGGCCTCGTCAGTGCAGTCATAGGCATTGCCCGCAATGTGGCTACGGCGCTCCAAAACGGCAACACGATAGCCGATGGTCTCGGCAAGACGGCGGGCGCAAACGGCACCGGCATATCCAGCACCGACGACAATCATGTCGTACGCGCCGGCGTTAAAGCCTTCAGGCAGGCCTGAGGTAATCTGCATCGATACTCCTTGTCAAAAGCCACGGGCTCGTTAGCTGGGCTTTTCTCGAACATTCTTCGAGACATATTTATCAGAGCGATTATAGCGCTAATGCGTCCTATAATGAGCTTGCCACACAAGGAAAGCTCAAGCACCGCGGCGTACATAATTGAAAGGTAAACCCGCTAGCAGCGGGTTTATTCGTGAACAGCCGGGTGCCTGGAGCTTAGCGAAACGCTTGTAAGGAGTAACATGAGCGATTTCCTAAACCGTATGAAGTCTGCCGCCAAGGCCGACCTTAAGACGATCGTCCTGCCCGAGGGCGAGGATCCGCGCACTATCGTCGCGGCCACCAAAATCATCGAGGAGGGCCTGGCAAAGATCGTCATCCTGGGCAACCCCGACGAGATCAACGTTCCCGGCGCTACCGTCATCGACCCGCGCAATGCCGAGAAGCACGAGGAGTATGCGCAGAAGTTTGCTGAGCTCCGCGCCAAGAAGGGCGTTACCATCGAGCAGGCTCGCGCCCAGGTGATGGACGCCACCTACTTTGGCACCATGATGGTCAAGATGGGCGATGCCGACGGCCTGGTCTCCGGCGCCTGCCACTCCACCGCCGACACCCTGCGCCCCGCGCTTCAGATCCTCAAGACCGCCCCGGGCACCAAGCTGGTCTCGGCCTTCTTCGTGATGTGCACCGATACCCCGCAGTTCGGCACCGACGGCACGCTGATCTTCGCAGACTGCGGCCTCAACATCAACCCGTCCTCCGACGAGCTCTCCGAGATCGCCATCGCCTCCGCCCACTCCTGGTCCACCTTCATGGGCAACGTTGAGCCGCACGTGGCCATGCTCTCCTACTCCACCATGGGTTCCGCTGGCGGCGAGGTCGCCAAGAAGGTCCAAGAGGCCGTGAAGTTCTGCAAGGAGAAGGCTCCCGAGCTCGCCATCGACGGCGACCTGCAGCTCGACGCCGCTATCGTCCCCACCGTCGCCCAGCTCAAGGCTCCCGGCTCCTCCGTTGCCGGTAAGGCCAACGTGCTCGTGTTCCCCGACCTCGAGGCAGGCAACATCGGCTACAAGCTGGTCCAGCGCTTCGCTGGCGCCGACGCCTACGGCCCCATCCTGCAGGGCATCGCCAAGCCGGTCAACGACCTTTCGCGCGGCTGCTCTGCCGACGACATCGTGGGTGTCGTGGCCATCACCGCCGTCCAGGCTCAGATGGCTGAGTAGCGGACGTACTCGCCCGAAGGCCGCACAGGTTAACCCTGTAGGGTCCCTGCCGCCACGTAGCAATCAGGGAATCCGGGGTGGACGGCGGCTTGGCTACGAGCTGGCGCTGAAAATCTGAATGGATGGGTGCCGTTGCTGGGAGCGCAGGCGTTGCTGATGATGGTCACTTTGGAGATTGAAAGGCCGGTGGGCTTCGGCGGTTGTTGTGCCGGAAACTACATCCCAGTTTGGAGGCGGATTGTGGGATGTGGCTTCCGCTTGGGGCCTGTTTGGGAAACTTTGGGACGGAATTTTGCTTTATTGTGGGTCGCACTTTCCGCAACGTGCCTCAACCGGAAAGCGTGTCCCAGTATTTGCGCTCGAAATGGGATGGGGTTTCCGCCGTCCACCTGCTAGTAAAAAGGCCTCCGGAGTTGCTCTGGAGGCCTTTCGTTTACTTGCAAATGCGCGCGTTAGTTGTTCTTGGTCAGGCGCTCGACGTCGTGGGCGATCATGTATTCCTCG
>WGSR01000257.1 GCA_014871545.1 Collinsella sp.
GGGCGCAGGTTGTCCTGCGCCCCCGTTTTCTTGGCATTGCGGTTGTTTGCCGCCGGTTTTTACGCCGCTTCGTCGAACTGCGAATTGTACAGATCGGCGTAGAAGCCGCCTTGGGCGAGCAGCTCGTCGTGCGTGCCCTTCTCGACGATGTCGCCGTCGCGAATTACCAAGATCACGTCGGCGTTGCGGATCGTGGACAGGCGGTGCGCGATGACAAAGCTCGTGCGGCCCTGCATCAGCGCATCCATGGCGCGCTGGATGAGCTCCTCGGTGCGGGTGTCGACGTTGGAGGTCGCCTCGTCCAGAATCAGCGCCGGACGGTCGGCCAAAATGGCACGGGCGATGGTCACGAGCTGGCGCTGACCCTGCGACAGGTTAGTGCCCTCCTCGTTGATCATAAAGTCGTAGCCACCGGCGAGCGTATGGATAAAGTGGTCGCAGCGTGCGGCGCGTGCGGCGGCTTCGACCTCGGCATCGCTCGCATCGGGGCGTCCGTAACGGATGTTCTCGCGGATGGTGCCGTTAAACAGCCAGGTGTCCTGCAGCACCATGGCAAACTCGCCGCGCAGCGCCGCGCGGTCCCAGTCGCGCACGTCGACGCCCTCGACGCGCAGCGAACCGCCGTCCACGTCGTAAAAGCGCTGCAGCAGCTTAATGAGCGTGGTCTTGCCGGCGCCGGTGGGGCCGACGATGGCGATGGTCTGGCCGGGCTTAGCCTCGCAGCTGAAGTCGTGGATGATGGTCTTGTCGGGCGTGTAGCCAAACTTGACGTGGTCGAACTCCACGTGGCCAGGGCGCTTCTCGGGAATCTGCGCGTCGGCCTTCTGCTCCTCCTCGGGCGCGGCCAGGAACTCAAAGACGCGCTCGGTGGCGGCAGCCATCGACTGCATCGTGTTGCTCACGTTGCCCAGCTGCTGCACGGGTTGCGTAAAGTTGCGCACGTACTGGATAAAGCTCTGGATGTCGCCGGGCGTGGCATTGCCGGTCAGCGCGAGCTGCGCGCCCACCACGACGACGCCCACGTAGCCCATGTTGCCCACCAAGCTCATAAGCGGCATCATCAGGCCCGACAGGAACTGCGAGCGCCAGCCACTAATAAAGAGGCGGTCGTTTTGACGGTCGAACTCTTCGATCGAGGCCTCGGCGCGGTCGAACACCTGAATGACGTTCTGGCCGGCAAAGTCCTCCTCGATAATGCCGTTGACGGCGCCCAGAACCTGCTGTTGCTCGCGGAAGTACGGCTGCGAGAAGTGAATCATTACGGTCAAGATAATCGCGGCGGCCGGCAGCGTGAGCACGGTGACGCCGGTAAGCGGCAGGCTGATCGAAAGCATCATGACGAGCACGCCGATAATCTGCGTCACCGACGTGATGAGCTGCGTCACGCTCTGGTTGAGCGACTGACCCAGCGTATCGACGTCGTTGGTGATGCGGCTGAGTACGTCTCCCTTGCTGTGGCCGTTGAAGTAGCTCATCGGCACGACGGCAATCTTGGCGGCGATTTCCTTGCGCATGCGGTAGCAGATCTTTTGCGTGACGCCGGTCATGAGCCAGCCCTGGACCAGGCTGCAGATAGAGCTCGCCAGATACAGGCAGAGCAAAAAGCCGAGCGTCTTGGCAATCCAGGCAAAGTCGACATCGCCGGTGCCGTTGACCTTGGCAACCAAGCCCTCGAACAGTTTGGTGGTAACCTGGCCGAGCACCTTGGGCCCCACAATGTTAAAGATGACCGAGCACACGGCAAAGGCGACGGCGGTAAACACGGCAATCTTGTGCTGGCCGATATAGCCGAGCAGCTGCCTCATGGTGCCCTTAAAGTCCTTGGCCTTTTCGCCGCGACGCATGCCGCCCATGCGGCCCATGGGACCACGCTGGCGAGTGGGCTTGGGAATCTGAGTCTTGGTCTCGTCTGCCATTAGCGCTCGCCTCCTTCCATAACGGCTGCAATCTCTTCTTGGGTAAGCCCCAGCTCCTCGGCGGAAAGCTGCGACTGTGCGATCTCCAGGTACGCCGGGCAGCTGCGCAGCAGCTCCTCGTGCGTGCCGGTGCCCACTACGTGGCCGTCGTCGAGCACGATGATCTGGTCGGCGTGCATGATGGTCGCAATGCGCTGGGCCACGACCACGAGTGCGGCGTCGGTAACGTTTTTGGCCAGCTCCTCGCGCAGGCGCGCGTCGGTCTTGTAGTCGAGGGCGCTAAACGAATCATCGAAAACCACGACCTCGGGCTTCTTGGCCAAGGCGCGGGCGATGGCCAGGCGCTGACGCTGACCGCCCGAGACATTGGAGCCGCCCTGGCTAATGGGGGAGTCGTACCCGTCCTCGCGCTCGGCGATAAAGTCCTCCGCCTGGGCGACGCGTGCTGCCTGGCGCATATCCTCGTCACTCACCATGTCGCCGGCAAACTTGAGGTTGCTCTCGACGGTGCCCGAGAACAGACGCCCCTGCTGCGGGATGTAACCAATGCGGCGGCGCAGCTCGGAAAGGGTCATGT
>WGSR01000258.1 GCA_014871545.1 Collinsella sp.
CGGCGCGGTACTCCTGGGCTTTGTGATGGGATTCGCCCAGCCCATCGCCACATCCTATCCGGCCTACCTCACCGACGATCCTGTCGAGCTCAAAGGCATCAACTCCGCTATCGCCATGTTTTCAAACGTGAGCATTATCGTCGGCCCCACGCTGGGCGGCTTTGTCGCGGCGGCCGCGTCGTCGCGCGCGGTGTTCGTGCTCATGATGATCTTTGCCGTACTGGCGCTCGTCGCCGGTTGGGGCTTTAGGTCGCAAGCAGGTCGCGTCGCCACGCGCGAAAGTACTCCCGCGGATAGCAGCACAACGGCAAGTACTGCCAGTCAAAGCTCCGACTTCAGTAAATCCACCCGCGCCACCTTCGCAGCCAGCATCAAGACAGTCTTCACCAACAGCGTCCTCGCGCTACTTTTCTGCATCATTTTTCTTTCGAACTTTGGCTACGGGGCCTTCGATCCGCTCGAGTCGTTTTTCTATCGCGATGTCCTACGCGTCGGCGTTGAGTGGATGGGCTGGCTCTCGTCGGCCTCGGGCGTGGGCGCGGTGCTGGGTGCCGTGCTCGCGCTCCGCTTGCCGCCGCACTTGGTAAACCTAAAAACGCTGCTCGTGGCACTTATGACCGTGGGCCTGGGAAGCCTGCTCTATGTGGGGACGCCGTACGTGGGTGTGGCCCTTGTCGGCCAGGTCGCCCTGGGCATAGCTTGGGGTGTCGTCAACCCGCTCCACAACACCATCGTTCAAACGACGGCGCCGCTCGAGCAACTCGGCCGTGTGAACTCGGTCATGGGCTTTGGCAATATGTTCGCCGGCGTGGCGCCGCTGGCGATTGCCCCGTGGCTGGCGGCGACATTTGGCGTACAGCAGACGCTCATCGGGGCGGGCATGGTCGTGACGGCGGTTCCCGCGGCGCTGCTGCTGTTTGGACGCCGACATTTTGATCGTGCCGCAAGGCAGTAAAAACCATCACAACATTCGATGAAAATCGCGATTTTGCCGAAAAACGTCGAATGTTGTGATGCTTTGCGTCTCGGGCCAGGCCACCCTTCGGGTTCGGCCACCACAGGGGGGGCGGGCACCTTTGTGGCGATCGGGTCCCAACGGCCTGTGCCTTGGTATACCATGTACGCCGTTCACGAATACACCCCACACCGCCGCACAACCCAGAAAGGCCCCCATGGACACCACCTTCAGCCACATCAAAGCCGTGTTCTGCGATATCGACGGCACGCTGCTCACGAGCCAGCACACGGTGTCCCCGCGCACCGTGGCGGCGATCCGCGCCCTGCGCGAGCACGGCGTGCTCTTTGGCCTGTGCACCGGGCGCGACGCCCATGCGACCGAGGCCATGTACGAGCTCTGGGGCATCGAAGGCCTGGTAGACGTGATGGTGGGCTGCGGTGGCGCCGAGGTCATCGACCGCGCGCACGACATCAACGAGCTGAGCTATCCGCTGCCGGGCGAGACCATCGCGCGCATCTGCGAGCACATGGCGGACCTTCCGGCAACGCCCGTCTGCCCCCGAGACGGCGTGTTCTACGTGCCCGAGAGCAACGCGTGCGTCGAGCACCTGTCGCGCGTCGATGGCGTGCCCTACCAGGTGGTCGATTTTGCCGAGTTTTTGCGCGAGCCGCAGCCCAAGGTGATGTTTACCATGGCGCCCGAGGTAATGCCGCGGGTGATTGAGCGGGCGTCGACGTTTGCCGACGACACTGTTAAGGCGGCGGCTCTGCAAACCACGCAGCGGCTCTACGAGTTCATGGATCCGCGCGTGTCCAAGACGCGCGGCCTTGTGCGCGTGGCGGAGCTCAACGACATGGAGCTCCAGGACATCTGCGTGTTTGGCGATGCCGATAACGACACCTGCATGGTGGCTGACGCCGGCGTGGGCGTGGCCATGGCAAACGGCAGCGACGCCACCCGTGCCGCCGCCGACTTTGTAACCGCGAGCAACGACAAAGACGGCATCGCGATCTTTATCGAGGAGCATCTGCTGTAGCGCCGGGGCAGAACCACCGCAAAGGGAGCAGACTCCTTTGCGGTGGTCTCAGGCGATTTGGGCGAATTGATGCCTAAAATCTGCGCGAAAACCCAAATAACGTTGTCTGAACATTACGCTTCTAACCACCGATGAGTTGAAGATATTCCCATCAATTTGGTAGTCTATTCATCCCGGCTAATGACCTACCGTTCACGGTCGATTTTCGACCGTTCACAGGATGCTTGCTCTTGAGCAAAATGTTGTGCAAATAAATAAAATGCTATTAAAAAACTGATAACTAACTTAATTACCAGTAGAAACAGATTTTTTATAGCGAATAAAAGAAAGTAAATCTGAGTAAATGTCAAGAGAATTGAGAACTGGCTACAAAAATGTCGGTTTTGTTGCTCGGATGTTTAAACAATAGTTACAATAGTATTACTATGCGAGCGCAATTACAGATTGCGCAGATACGTTTGATAGTGAAAGAGCAAGATCGCGGTCTCTTGGGGA
>WGSR01000259.1 GCA_014871545.1 Collinsella sp.
ACGCAGTTCGGCAGGCGGTATGAAATGTCACCATCAGCGGTGAAAATGAACATTATCGCAGATAAATGCCATATTTGATAAAACGCGTTACCAAACGACAATGCCCCGCCCACGCAATCACGTGGGCGGGGCATTGCTTCAGGCATGCGGCCAGCGACCCTGTTGCTTTTACTTAAGCTCGGGCCAGTAACCCTTGTTGGCCTCGATCATGTCGTCGAGAACCTCCTTGGCGACCTTCATCGACGGCACGGTCTTGTTGAGCGTAAAGGCCTTAAGCGCCTTCTCGTACGAACCCTCGATCGTAGCCTCGACAATGAGCTTCTCGGAGTTCAGCTGCTGCATCATGAGGCCCTGCTGGAACAGCGGAATGTTGTCGCGGCTGATGACCTCGGGGCCGTTCTTGCCAATGTAGGCAGGCAGCTCGACCATAGCGTCGTAGGGCATGTTGGGGATGGCGCCCTTGTTCTCGCAAATGACCAGGAAGCGCTGCTTGGTGTCGTTCTTCAGAGCGATAGCCAGATCGGCAATCCAGTCGCCGTGGCTGCCCGCATAGAACGTGCTCTCGTCGATCTCGCCCGTCTTCTCGTAATGGTCGATACCATCAAAGAGGTTCTTCTCACGCGTCTCCTCAACCTCGTTAGCACGGGTGCGCTCGGGGTTGGAGTGCTCGACGAACTCCTTCTGCTGCAGGTAGTAGTTCAGATACGTGTTGGGCAGGTACTCCGGGAAGCACTCCATGATCTCGTACTCGCCCTTCCAGACGTAGTACCAGCTGCCCTTGGTGTGGCGGTTCTGCTCGGGGTGCTCGTCGACGGCCTCCTCGGGCTTCTTTGCCATGAGCGAGCCCATGCCCTTGAGGTAAGAGTCGGGCAGCAGAATCTCATGCTCCTTGATGTACTCGCGCAGCTGCGGGAGCACCTCCTCGCCCTTGTGGCGGATCGAGGTGAACCAACCAAAGTGGTTGAGGCCAAAGTAATCGTACTCGACATCCTTCTTGTCGATATCGAGCGCGGCGCAAACCACGTCGATGATCGCGATCGGCATGTCGCAGATGTTGATGATACGAGCGTTGGGACGCAGCACGCGGCAGCCCTCGGAGACGATGGCGGCAGGGTTGGAGTAGTTGAGAATCCAGTAGTCCTTCTTGGCGTACTTCTCAACGTCATCGATCAGCTCGACCATGGGGAAGATGGTGCGCATGCCGTAGGCAAGGCCGCCGCAACCGCAAGTCTCCTGACCCACGCAGCCGTGACGCAGCGGAATCTTCTCGTCCTGCTCGCGCATGGCGTAGCCGCCCACGCGCATCTGGGCAAACACGAAGCTCGCGTCGGTAAAAGCCGTCTTTTTGTCGGTGGTCACCGTGAGCTTGATGTCCAGGCCGAGGTCCTCGTGCAAAATCCAGTCCACGAGCACGCCGATCTTGCGCTGGCGCTCCTCGTTGATGTCGTACAGACGAATCTCGTCAACGTCGAGCTCGTCCTTGCGCAGGGCGATGGACTTGACGATGCCGGGGGTAAAGGTGGATCCGCCACCACACAGAGTAATGATCATTGTTTACTGCTCCTTCTCAATTGCGTTTTCGACCTTGTCGCGCATCTCGGCGACCTTCATGCCAAAGATGATCTGGATATTATTGCCGTTGCGGTTGATGCCGCTGTTGGGCACGTGGTTGATGAGGTCCTCATTGATGAGGTCCGGGTTCTTAACGTTCACGCGGAGACGCGTAAAGCAGTTCTCGAGCTCCTCGATGTTGTCCTTGCCACCAAGACCTGCGACCAGGTCGGCAATACCTGCATCGACGCCCTCTGCGGGAGCCGCGGCAACAGCGCCCTGCTTCACCGCGACAGACGCGGCGGCCTCGCCCTCGGCAACGGACTCGGCAAGCTCGGACTCTTCCTCGCGACCAGGCGTGTGGAGGTTGAGCTTCTTGATAAGGAAGGTGAAGAGGAAGAAGTACAGAGCGGCGTTGACGACTCCAAGCACCAGCATAACCGGCCAGTTGGTCTTATCGACACCGAGGACCAGGTTGGAAACCACGATGTTGATGATGCCGCCTGCAGTCGAAGCGGGCACGGAGAGGACCTTGAGCAGGACCAGGAAGATGCCGGAAAGAACCGAGTGAACGACAAAGAGCACGGGAGCGGCAAAGACAAAGAGGAAGTCCATGGGCTCGGTCACGCAGGAGAGCACGGCGGTGATGATCAGCGGGATAATAACGGCCTTGGTCTTATCCTTGTTCCCCTTGTAAGCGGTGACGATAAAGGCGAGACCGATACCGATGTAGGGCCACAGGTTGTTGAAGGTGTAGCTGTTGAAATACGTACTATCGGAGAAGGGCTGACCCGTCATTGCCATCTCGGCAACACGGATGGGATAGGCGCCGGCAATAACCTGATCACCCAGCGTCAGGGTGCCACCCACATCGGAGAACTGGAACGGGGTGTAGATGAGGTGGTGCAGCCCGGTGGG
>WGSR01000026.1 GCA_014871545.1 Collinsella sp.
ATGTTCTTGACGCACAGGTTGGCAAAGTCGCGCAGCGTGAGGTAGCGGTTCTGCTCGCGCGCGGCACGCTCGTCGGACAGGCGCACGTACTGGCCGTCGAAGACCACGTCGGCGGCGTCCACGTCCCACATCTGGGCGGCCTTGGCGCAGATCTTCTCGCGCAGCTCGGTCGCGGCGTTCTTGGCTGCCAGGCCCGTCACGTACGTGCCCGAGCTCGCGTACGAGCCGGCGTCGAACGGCGACACGTCGGTGTCCACGCCGCGCACCACGATCAGCGAACTCTCCACGCCCAGCTCCTCGGCGGCAATCTGCGCCAGGATCGTGTCGACGCCCATGCCGTTATCGGTGGCGCCGGTGCCGATGGTAATGAAGCCGTCTTCCTCCAGGCGCATGTCGATGCCGGCGATATCCACGTTGGAAATGCCCGAGCCCTGCATGGTGAGCGCACAGCCCAGAGCACGCACGCGGTCGCCCAGGTCCACGGCCAGCGGCTTGTCGCGCCAGCCGATCATGTCCATCGCGCGCAGCAGGCAGCGGTCGAGCGCGCAGGCGTTGAGCTTCTCGTTGTAGTACTGCGGCATGATCTCGCCCTCGTGAACCATGTTCTTAAGACGCAGGTCGGCGGGATCCATGTGCAGCATGTCGGCGAGCTCGTTGACGGCACTCTCCACGGCAAACTGGCCCTGGGTGGCACCGTAGCCGCGATACGCACCGCCTCGGTTGGTATTGGTGTAGACGGCGTCCCAGCTAAAGCGGCTCGCCTTCACATGGTTGTAGATGGGCAGGCTCTTGTGGCCCGAAAGGCCGATCGTCGTGGTGGCATGCTCGCCATACGCGCCGGCGTTGGACAGCGTATGCAAGTCGATGGCCGTGATGGTGCCGTCGTTCATGGCGCCCAGCTTAACGGTCATCTGCATCTGGTGACGCGAATTGCCCGCAGTGATGGTCTCCTCGCGGGTGTAGCAGCAATAGCTCGGACGGCCGGTCTGCTGGGTAACGAATGCCACGAAGATCTCACAGCAGGCCGTCTGCTTGGAGCCAAAGCCACCGCCGATGCGCGGCTTAATGACCTGCACCTGCGACTGCGGAATGTCGAGCGACTGCGCGACCATGCGGCGCACGTGGAAGGGTACCTGCGTGGAGGTGGTCACCGAGATACGCCCAAACGCGTCGGTCGTCGCGAAGGCTCGGAAGGTCTCCATGGGCGCGGTCTGCGTGGCCTGGCTGGTGTAGGTGCGGGTGAAGACGATGTCGCTCTGGGCGAAGGCCTCGTCCAGATCGCCATAATCGCTGGTACCGCTGCACACCAGGTTGCGCGGGACGTCGCCGCCCTGCGGGAACATAAAGGTCACGTCGCCCTCGGGGTGGACCACGATGTCGTTATCGAGCGCCTGGGTAAAGTCGAGCAGCGGCTCAAGCACCTCATAGTCGACCTTGATGAGCTTGAGCGCCTTGTCGGCGGCCTCCTCGGTCTCGGCGGCGACGATTGCCACCTCTTCGTTTTGGTAACGGACAAGGTTCTCGAGAATCAGGCGGTCATAGGGACTCGGCTGCGGATAGCTCTGGCCGGCGATGGTAAAGCGGCGCTGGGGCACGTCCTCGTAGGTATAGACGCCCACCACGCCGGGCACCTTCAGGGCACGCGACGTATCGATGGAGCGGATCTTGGCGCGGGCATACGGGCTGCGCTTGAGCTTGACGATCAGGGCGCCGGCGGGCACCAAGTCGCCCGTGTAGACGGGACGCCCCTCGAGCAGGGCCTTCGAGTCCTTCTTGGGCTGCTTGTGAGTGATCTGCTTGTAGGAGACACCGTCGCAGCTGGTGTCGTTGACCGGCAGCTCGGGCATCTCAAAGCCCACCTTCACGCCGGACTCGTTGAGAAAGCGGACGATGGCGCGCAGCTGACTCTCGTAGCCGCTGCAACGGCAGAGGTTGCCGGCGAGCTGGCGCGAGAGCTCCTCGCGTGTAGCGACGAGGCTCGGGTCCTCCTTGGCGGCGCGGGCAAGCGCCAGCACGTTCATAATTAGGCCGGGGGCGCAAAAACCGCACTGCTCGGCGCCTTCGGCAGCCATCGCACGGGCCAGTGCCTCAGACTCGGCCTTAAGGCCCTCAAGCGTGGTGATGGTACGACCCTCGACGCGCGCCACGGGAACCGAGCAACTCAGCACCGGGTCGCCGTCGAGCCACACCGTGCACAGGCCGCAGTTGGTGGTTTCGCAGGCACAGCGCACCGACGCGAAACCCTGCTCGCGCAAAAGCGCAAAGAGCATGGTGTCGGGGGCAATCTGGACCTTGACCTTACGGCCGTTGAGCGTAAAGGAAAGATCGATGAGTTTGGCAGCCATTAGCGCACCTCGCTAGAATCGACGCCGGGCACGCGGCGGCAGGAATACTCGTCCGTGGCAAACTTAGGCACTTGTACGGTCTCGAGCTCGCGGGCAAGCGCGGCCGAAAGCTCGATGCCGGCGGCGCGGCGCACGGCCTGCACGGCAAGCGGCGCCGAGATGCGGCGGCGGTAGTCTGCCGAGCCCCACAGGTTGGTGCCGTAGCTCAGCGCACGCACGGATGCAGCCAGGACGCGCAGCTCGTCCTCGGAAGGCTGCTCGGCAGTAAGGCCGCATGCCTCGCCCTGCAGCAGGGTCGCGTGCAGCGGGCGGGCGCCCACGGTGACGTGCCAGGAGCCGTCCCACCAGGCGGCGGTGACGTTCAGCGAGGGGAAGTCGGTCGCGGCCTTGCGCACGGCATCATAGCTTGCGCGGTAATCGTGCTTAACGACCACCACGTGCTCGATCACGTCGCGTACGTAGCCCATGCCCACGAACTCCGCGAGCGGCACGCGGCCGGCGCCCGTCAGCTCAACATAGGAATCGAGCGCGAGGAAGGCGGAAAGCACGTCCGAGAAGCCAAAGCGGCCGTAAATGCTGCCGCCCACCGTGGCGGTATTGCGCAGCTGCACGCCCACGATATCGTGGACGGCAAACTCAAAGACGTTGTTAACAAGCGCGTTGAGCTCGGAATTGCGCTCGAGCTGACGCAGGGTACACATAGCACCGATGCGAAACTCGGTCTGGGTCTCCTCGATCTGATCGAGTCCGCAGGCCGAAAGGTCAATCGCCGTCGCCACGCGACGCGAACCCAAGCGCATCCAGATGCCGCCGCCCACAATCTTGTTGTTGCGGTTCTTCTGTAAGAGCTCATAGGCTTCGGCCGCGTTTCCAACACGGACGTAGGTACCGAACTTGAGCACGTTCTCCCCCATCTCTTCACTTGTCCAGTACTTTTAAGTGTACCAAACGAAGGGCCGCGACCTTCCACAGCACAAAAACCTCCCTCCCATCCATAACTTGCGGTGAAATACGGACTGTTTGTCGGGCTTAGGGTGCCCAACAGTCCGTATTTCACCGCAACTTAAGGGGCGGTCGGCAGAGGGCCGAGGGAAATGATCCGTTTTCCTCCGTCGCATGCGGATCAAAAAAGGCTCCCAGCCGGATAGCTGGGAGCCTTATCACATGCTATGTCGAGCGAAGATTTAGCAGACACCCTGGGCGAGCATGGCGTCGGCGACCTTCAGGAAGCCGGCGATGTTGGCGCCCATGACAAAGTTACCCTCCTGGCCGTACTCCTTGGCGGTGTCGTCCACGTTGTGGAACATGCCGCGCATGAGCTGCTCGAGCTTGCCGTCGACCTCCTCGAAGGTCCAGGACAGATGCTCGGCGTTCTGGCTCATCTCCAGACCGGACACGAGCACGCCGCCGGCGTTGGCAGCCTTACCGGGCATAAAGGCAACGCCGTTCTCCTGGAAGTAAGTCGTGGCCTCGATGGTCGTGGGCATGTTCGCGCCCTCGCCGACCACCTTGCAGCCGTTGGCGACGAGCGCCTGGGCGTCCTCGAGCAGCAGCGTGTTCTCGCGAGCGCAGGGCAGCGCGATGTCGCAGGGCAGCTGCCAAACGCCACGGCCGTCGCCCTCGTGCCACACGGCGTTGGGCTTCTCGTCAACGTACATAGCGAGCGTGACGCCCTTGTCGTGGCCAGAGCGCTTCTTGTTGTAGACGTGCTCGAGCACGGTGTAGTCGATACCGTCGGGATCCTCGACCCAGCCGTGAGTATCGGAGCAGGCCAGCACCTTGCCGCCGAGCTGGGAGACCTTCTGGACCGCGTAGATAGCGACGTTACCGGAACCGTGAACGACGACGTTCTTGCCCTCGAAGGAGTCGCCGCGGCTCTTGAGGTACTCATCCACAAAGTAGGCCAGGCCGTAGCCGGTAGCCTCGGTACGGGCGAGCGAGCCGCCAAAGGAGAGGCCCTTGCCGGTGAGGACGCCGGTCCACTCGTTGGTCAGGCGCTTGTACTGACCGAACAGGTAGGCAACCTCGCGGCCGCCAACGCCCAGGTCGCCGGCGGGAACGTCGGTGTTGGGACCAATGTGGCGATAGAGCTCGGTCATGAAGGACTGGCAGAAGTGCATGATCTCGTTGTTGGACTTGCCCTTGGGGTCAAAGTCGGAACCGCCCTTGCCGCCGCCCATGGGAAGGGTGGTCAGGCTGTTCTTGAGAATCTGCTCCAGGCCCAGGAACTTGAGCATGCCTAGGGTAACCGTCGGGTTAAAGCGCAGGCCGCCCTTGTAGGGCCCAATGGCAGAGTTGAACTCGACGCGGTAGCCGCGGTTGACCTGAACCTTGCCCTGGTCGTCGACCCAGGGGACACGGAACATAACGATGCGCTCGGGCTCGACGAGGCGCTCAAGCAGGGCGGCCTCCTCGTACTCGGGATGGGCGTCGAGCGCCGGCTGGATGGTACCGAGGATCTCGGTCGCGGCCTGGATGAACTCAG
This sequence comes from Collinsella sp., assembly GCA_014871545.1. Lineage (GTDB taxonomy): Bacteria > Actinomycetota > Coriobacteriia > Coriobacteriales > Coriobacteriaceae > Collinsella. The sequence continues at coordinate 4,831 of WGSR01000026.1, forward strand.
GCTGCTCGGGATAGCGGGCCTTGAGCTCGTCGAGAACTTTCTGCGTGTAGCTCATGCTTCCTCCAATTGATGGAAAAGAAAATGTTGGTCGCGGCACCCTATGCGCCGCGAACTTTATCGAGTATGGATAATATCGCACTGTTGCGGGAAAGTTTCGCATAAGCCGACGAGCAGATGTTTCGTTTTGATTACGATGCAGGTAGAGGCGTTTTTGAGTGCCTGACGTGCAAAACCCGTGTTTCGAAGCTGTTTCGTCCCCGTGGTCCAGACCACCACAATGGGGACAGGCACCTTTGTGGTGGTTTTGGCGAGATGCGTTGGCGGGAACGTATGTGAATCGAACACATCCAAGACGTTTTGCACGCCTCGCAACGGTTTTGAGGACCGCGGGGCCCACCGGAGCCCATCCGTTCCCAAGTGTGGCGGTATTTTACCAAACCGGGCAGCCAGGCTACCGCAGGGAGCGCAGGCCCTCGTCTTTGTCGAGTCGCGTAAAGCGAACGGCATCCAGATGCTCCAGGATGCTGATGGTTCGTTTGCGCGACACGCCCAGCGCCTCGCGTAGCACACTCGTGGTGGTAGCGCCGCCGGCAGCCTCAATCGTAGCAGTAACAAGTTCGCGCGCATGGGCCTCGGAGGCAGCGGACAGGGCGACGTCGCGATCGACCTTAACGATGGAGCGGTTGAGCGAAAGCTCGCGCAGGGCACGCGTCATAGTGTCGCGATCGAGTTGCAGGCGCTCGCCCACCTCGGGGAGCGTCGGCGCATCGAGGCCAGTCTCGTCCAGCAACGCGACAATGCGCTCGGAGGCCTCGCGCACCACGCGTATCGCCGCGGCGGCGGAGTGCGGGTCGAATACCTCGGCACCGTCGACAGCGCACACGCCGCGTGCACGGGCCTCGGCAATAAGCGCCATCACGACATCGTCGCCGGCGCCCGACCACGCCACGCACGCGACCGCGCCGGGCGTAAACCCGGTTTCCTTGGGGGCCGCCGCGTGCATGGCAGACAAGATGGCTGCCAGCGCATCCATCGCAGCATCGAGAACCGAGGTATCGACGTAAAGCGCCGTATCGCCCACATCAAGCTCGCGCACGGCAGCCTGGGCAACAAGCCCCCGCAAAACGGCGTCAGCCTCACTGGCAACAAGATCAAGCGCCGCGGCGACATCGGCGGCGGCAACAGGCAGCGACTGCAGGGCCAGCCACCCGCCTACCGCACCCGCAGCATCACCGGTCTCAAGCGCCGCATACAGCGCTCGCTCCCCCGCCGACAGAGTCCTCGCGCGGCGACAACGCGAAAGCAGGACGCGCCCGCCGCCAAGCAGCGAAATCGGAGAATACGACAGGACGACCGCGTGATCACCGGCGCGTAACGGCAACGGTCGCTCCAGGCGCACCTGCACCACACGCGTCTCGCCGACCGCCAGGGGAGCCTCGCCCTCCATGAGCATAATGCGGCCGAGCACCTCGGCCGTGCCGGCCATGACGTGCACACGCGTGCCCGAAGCAAGTACGCCGGATCGCGCACCGTCGCGCCCCACATATGTTAGCTGCATCATAAAGCGCAGCGTCTGGCCCACACAGCCCTCAACACCGAGCATCTCGCCGCGCTTGAGGCCCGCCACGCCATCGCCCACCAAGTTGAGCGCCACACGCTGACCAGGGACCGCACGCTGGGTATCCCCGTGAACCTGAATCCCGCGCACACGGAAGCGCGTTTGCGACGGAAGCGCAACGAGCTCATCGCCCACCGACACGGGTCCGTCGCGCAGCGTGCCCGTCACGACGGTTCCGGTGCCCTTGATGCTAAAGCAGCGGTCGATGGGAAGCCGGGGCGCGGTGCCCGAGCCCGCAGTTGCCTCCTGTCGCTCTGACAGGCACGAGCAAACCGCGTCATCGAGCACCGCGAGCAGCTCGCCCAGGCCCTCGCCCGTCTTGGAGGACACCGGCACGATCGAGGCCCCCGCAAACACAGTCCCCTCGAGAAATGCCTCGATATCGAGTTCTGCCAGCATGGCAATCTCGTCATCGGCCAGATCGCGCATCGTGAGCGCGACGACCATGTGCGTCACACCCAAAAGCTCCAGCACGCGAACGTGCTCGCGGGTCTGCGGCATGACGCCCTCAACGGCAGAAACCACCAGCAAGGCAACGTCCACACCGGTGGCGCCCTGCACCATGGCGCGCAGGTAATGCGCATGTCCGGGTACGTCGACCAAGCCGACGAGTTTGCCGCTGGGAAGCGCCAGCTCGCCAAAACCGAGCTCCGTGGTCATACCGCGGCGCCGCTCGACCTCCAGACGGTCGGGATTTTTGCCGGTCAGTGCCTCGATAAGGGCCGATTTACCGTGGTCGACGTGCCCCGCGGTTCCAACGACAACGGGGCATTCGACATGCTCACGCGCAGTCATCGATTCAAACCCACGCGAACGGCCTCCGCCAACGCCGCCGCACACAGATCAAGATCGGTATCACGCAACAGCGTTCGAACGTCAAACAGCACCTGGTCGTGTTGCACACGCGTCACGACCGGCGTATCGGGTTCCTGGACCATGGCACGCTTGAGACCGTCGGCAGACAGGTGTCCATCGACAGGACGGACGGCGACACAAAACGTCGGGAGCTCGACGGTCGGCAGCGACCCGCCGCCGGGGGCAGAGGTGCCCTCGACAACCTGCAGCTCCACCGCTTCCTCGCACTGAGCGTCGCGTAGCTTGTGCAGCATGCGGTCGCGCAGACGCTTGGCTTGACGCTCGAGCGGGGCCAAAGCGCTACCAAGCATATTGAGCACCGGAATCTCATGATGCGCCGCCTCAGGCCCCGTTACATACAGGCGCAGGGTGGCCTCGAGTGCCGCGAGTGTGAGCTTGCCGGGGCGAAGCGCGCGCATGAGCGGATGGGAGGCGCAGGCGGCAATCGCCTCGGCGCTGCCAAGGATAATGCCCGCCTGCGATGCGCCGAGCAGCTTGTCACCCGAACACGAGACAACGTCCACGCCGGCATTAAGCGAAGCAGCTGTGGGCGCCTCCCCCGCATCGGCGAGCACGCCATCTGCAAGCAAAGCGCCCGAACCCTGGTCCTCGTACAGCAGAAGCCCGTGCTCATGCGCCAGCGCAGAAAGCTCTGCCGCGGAAACTTCCTCGTGGAATCCCTCGATACGATAGTTGGAAGGATGCACTTTCAGGATCATCGCCGTGTTGGGTGTAATGGCGCTTCGATAATCGTCCAGATGCGTGCGATTGGTAGAGCCCACCTCGACGAGCTTGGCGCCCGAAGCCGCCATGATATCGGGAATGCGGAAGCTGCCACCCACCTCGACAAGCTCGCCGCGGCTCACGATGACCTCTTTGCCGCACGCATGCGCAGCAAGCACCAGCAGCACCGCCGCGGCGTTGTTGTTGACGACCAGGGCATCCTGCGACCCCGTAAGCGTGCGCAGCAGACGCGCGGCATGCTCCTTGCGCCCTCCGCGAGCGCAAGTCGCGACATCGTATTCGAGCGTGCTGTAGCTGCGGGCGACGTCGGTCACCGACTGCACCGCCGCGGGAGCGAGCGGGGCACGGCCCAGGTTGGTGTGAATCACAACGCCCGTCGCGTTGACGGCGGGGCGCAGGGTCGGCAGCGACAGGCGGTGGGTCCGCCGCTCAATAGCCAAGGCGAGCTCGCGCTTGTTCCTTGCGGGGACGCCAGAGCGAATCGCCGCGCGCTCGGCATCGAGCTCGGCGGCAACGGCCTCGCGCACCATCGTGTCGCCCGCATCACCGGCAGCCTTCATGACCGGCCACTCGGCCAGCAGCTCGTGGACGGCGGGAATGGAGCGCAGGCGGTCGCGCACCTCGGCAGGCATGGATTCGCAGTCGCTCATGGGGAGCCTTTCGACATGTTCAATAAATAGCAGGTCCCCATAGTTCGCCATCAACCAAAATTGGCAACGCGTATGCAAAAAAGGGACAGGTCCATTATGGCAGCTCATGGCAAGACGGCGCAGCGCCTCGTCCAAAACCTGCCAAAATAAACCTGTCCCTTTATGGTCGGTTATAGCTTGGGGCCCTTAGGCCTCTTTTTTGGCGTAGATGTACCAGTAGCCCAGTGCCACGATCACAGCACCGCCCACGATATTGCCCAGCGTGGCGACCGAAAGGTTGAGCGCCAGGCCGGCGGCGTTGAGGGCATCGGCGCCGGCGACGTCCGCCCCATAGCCACAAGCGTGCATTAAAACGCCCATGGGCAAAAAGTACATGTTGGCGACGCGGTGCTCAAAACCGCAGGCCACAAAGGCGGCGATGGGCAGCAGGATTCCAACGACCTTGTCGACCACGGTCTTACCGGCGGTTCCGATCCACACGGCCAGGCACACAAAGATGTTGCACAGGATGCCGCGGAAGAAGATGGTGACGGCATCGATCGAAACCTTACCGGCGGCGACGCTCACCATGGTGTTGGCGACGGCCTCGCCGTTGAGTTTATAGATGGCTGCCATGTACACCAAAAAGACGACGAACAGGGCGCCGACAAAGTTACCGATCCAAACAATGGCCCATGCCTTGAGCATCTGGACGAGCTTGATCTTTTTGCTCTTGAGCGCGCAGACCATGCGGGAGTTGCCAGTAAAGAGCTCGGCGCCGCAAATGAGCACGAGCACCAGGCCCAGACAAAAGCACAGGCCGCCCACGAAGCGCTGGGCGCCCCAACCAAGGGTCGCATCGCTCATAAAGACCGTGAAGAACAGGCCACCGAAGGCGATAAACGCACCGGCGAACATGGCCAGCAGAAAAGCCTTCGCGATCGGCAGATTTGCTTTGGTCACGCCGGCGGCCTCGGTCTTCGCCTCGATCGCAGCAGGCGCCAGGCAATCGGGGGCGGAGTACTCTGCCTTGTTCTCTGCCATGTCAATCACTTCTTTCTTAAGATTGGGGACAAACACTCCTGGTAAATGTGTCCCACGCATTTTCTCAGCTTCGCACCCTGACGGGTTCGATTCCCGTCGCCTGGCACGCGTACGAAAACGGCTCTGATCCCAAAAACGAAATCAGAGCCGTTAATCTATCTTATGGAGCGGGCGACGGGAATCGAACCCGCGTCATCAGCTTGGAAGGCTGGGGTTCTACCATTGAACTACGCCCGCAAGATATGGTCGGGACGACAGGATTTGAACCTGCGACATCCTGCTCCCAAAGCAGGCGCGCTACCAAACTGCGCCACGTCCCGAAGGTGTTGAGCAGCTAAGGTCTAAACCTTGCGTGTCCCAAAGCGAAGGAAATTATAGGGGAGACTCCCCGCCTGTGCAAGCGCAGAAACCCTAGCTCCTCGAATGTGCGACAAACCGGCTGTGGAGCAGACCGATCACAAACGCCACCACGGCAACCGGCGCCCACGCGGCGCCGATGTCTGCCAGGGGTAGCGCATCAAACGGCAGCCACGCACCCGCAAAGAACGCGTCTCGAACCGAGGTAATCACGCTCTGCACCGCGACAACGCCGCCGACCCAAACCCACACCTGCGGATGCGCGTCGCAAAAACCGTGCACCAGGCCCATAAGCACCAGCACGATGGCAACGGGATACAAGGCGTTGAGCATGGGCACCGAGAACATAAGGATCACGTCGAGGCCCACGTTGGAGAGTACGCACGAAAACGCCGCGAACACAAAGGCGAGAATCGCGAAGGGGCGGCGCATGGCCTCCTCGGAGGCCTCCGCTCCCCCCTCGATCACATACGTCTCGCAGAAGTAACGCGAGCAGCAGCTGATGAGGCCGATGCACACGTTCATGCAGGCGAGGAAGAAAATCGCAAATACCACAACCGTGCCGGCAAGGCCAAAGTGCATGGAGGCCGAACGAGCAAGAATTGCAGCGCCGTTGGTGGCGTCGGGCATCACGGTGCCGAGCTGCATACCGGCAAGCGCTAGGCCGCAGTAGATGATGGCCATGAGCACGCCGGCGATCACACCGGAACGCGAAATCTCGAAGGCCACGCGTTTGTCATCGGTAACACCCAACTCGTGGATGGTCTCGGCGATGATGATGCCGAAGGCGAGTGACGCGAGCAGGTCCATGGTCTGATAGCCGGTCAAGAAGCCCTGCACGGCGGCACCTGCATCGTAGGGAGCTTGCGGGGCGGCAGCCGGTCCCAGCGGCGAGATCACGGCGGCACCCACGACCAGCACGATGAGCGCAATGAGCGCGGGGCCCGTAATGCGGCCGAGCACGCGCGTGATGACACCCGGGCGCAGCGTGAGCACAAACGCGACGACGAAGAACCCGATGGCAAACACCAGACGTGCCGTGCCGAGCGAAACACCCTCGGGCAGCAGCGGCACCAGCATTTCGAACGCCGTAGAGCTTGTGCGAGGAATGGCCAGGCACGGGCCGATGGCCAGATACACCGCCGCAACAAAGAACTCACCGAACTTGGGGTGCACGCGGCCGGCAAGCTCGCGCGCCGTTCCGGCAAGCGCCACGGCGATAAAGCCCATGACGGGCAGGCCGATGGCGGCGATGAGAAAGCCGAGCATGGCGACCGACGTGGCTGAACCTGCTTGCAGCGCCAGCAGTGGCGGAATGATAAGGTTGCCGGCGCCAAAGAGCATCGAGAACAGGGCGATGCCGACGGTAACGACATGGTCGGAGCGCAGACCACGCGAGGCGGATGAGGCCATAGACACACCTTTCGGGTCGAAACAAAAACGGGACGGGCAAAAGACCCGTCCCGCAAGTATATACGCTCTAGCAGGCTAAATCGCGCAAAGCGTCAATCGCGGTGTCGACTTCCTCGTCCGTGTTGAAATACCCAAACGAGAAGCGAACGACACCCTGACGCTCGGTCCCCAGCGCACGGTGCATGAGCGGGGCGCAATGGGCGCCGGGGCGCGTCGCAATCCCCCACCCTTGCATAAGCGCATCCGAGATCTCGGCCGAGTCGATATCGCCCACGTTGAGCGACAC
>WGSR01000260.1 GCA_014871545.1 Collinsella sp.
TCTTCGGGCAGGTCGGATAGCTTGATGCTGGTTTCGCTTTCGAGCCAGTGGAGCTTGAGTCCGAGCGGCTTGCCGGGCAGGCCGCGCCAGACGGCGACATTGCCCTGGTAGGTACCCAGGTAGTACGAGCCGGTGACACCCGTGTAGGCCCAGATGCAAGCTGCCAGCACAAAGACGAGGGCCAGGATGGCGGCGATAGTAATGTTGCGGCGACGCACGCGCTGCGCCTCGCGCATAACGCCATCGTCAACCAGGTCAACGACTACTACGGTCACGTTGTCGTGGCCGCCGGCGGCAAGCGCCGCGTCCACTAGGTTGTCGACGCAGATTTGCGCGGTTGAGGACTGCGTGGCGATGTTCTCGATATCGCTATCGGGAATCATGCTCGAAAGGCCGTCGGAGCACAGGATCAGGCGGTCGCCTTCCTCGATATGCAGAGTGAAGTGGTCGGCATACATAGCGGGGTCCGAGCCCAGCGCGCGGGTGATGACCGAACGGTTGGGGTGGACGCGAGCCTCATCTGCCGTGATCTCGCCGGCGTCCACGAGCTCCTCCACGTAGGAGTGGTCGCGGGTCACGCGGATGAGTGTGCCCTCGTGGAGCAGGTAGGCGCGAGAGTCACCCACGTGGGCGATGGCGAGCGTGTCGTTTTCGATATAGGCGCAAGTGGCTGTGCAGCCCATGCCGGGCTTGCCCAGGCCATTCAGGGCCGCCTCGATTACGGCAGCGTTGGCGGCCTCGACGGCTGCCGCCAGGCGTGCGGCGTCGGCAGACTGAGGAGCTGTCTTGGCGATGGTCTCGACAGCGATAGAAGAGGCCACCTCGCCGGCAGCGTGACCACCCATGCCGTCGCATACGCAAAAGAGCGGCGACTGCACCAGGTAGGAATCCTCGTTGTGCGGGCGCACGCAGCCAACGTCGGAGCGGGCGCCCCACATGAGTTGCGTGGTGGTGCCGGCATCATAGGTCGAGTCGGTCTCGATGCGTTCCTCGGTCAGGGGCTCAAAGCTCATGGTCGAGCCGGGGTCTTTGAGCTTGGCCTCAACGGCGGCAACGTCGATCTCGGCTGTGTCACCGGGAGAGACGGTGTCGGTCTCGGCGTTTGATTCGGAATCACCGGTGTCCGGGGAGTCGGGCTCCTCGGAAACGCGGGCGGTCGACTCGTCGTCTTGCGAGCTGACGTCTATAGGCTCGGGCGCCGGCGTAGACGCGGGCGCAACCTCGGATGCCGGGGCTATGGGAAACGCCGGCGCGGCGGGCTCGGGTGCCGCAAACACCGCAGCGCTCTCGTTGATTGCCGCGGCGACGGGCTCTGCAAAGTGAGCCGGCGCTGGGGTTGCTTCGGGCGCTGTGGGCTGTTCCGCAGCATGTGCGCCGATGGGCGCCGCTACGGCATCCTCTTCGTCCTCGTTATCGGCGAGATCCGAAATATCATGCGTTACATGCGAAAGAGGCAGGGAGAACACGGTGTCCTCGGGCTCCACGGGTGCGGAGCCCGCCGGAGCGGCGTGGGCCGGCGCAGCTGTGGCGGCGGCCGGTGCCTCGGTCATAGGTGCGGACTTGTTCTCCTCGTCGATCATCGACGGTTCACCTTCATGACCACGTCGCCAATCTGGACTTCGTCGCCCTCGCGCAGCGTTGCGGGCTCCACGAGCTGGCGGCCGTTGACGAGCGTGCCGTTAAGCGAGTTGAGGTCCTCGATGATGAGCGCCGGGCCCTGTAGCGAAAAGCGCGCATGCGAGGCCGAGACGAACGGTTCGTTGATGCAGATGTCCGAAGATGGCGAGCGACCGACGATGACGGGGCCGAGCATGTCTACGTGGATGCCGCGGATACCGCGCGGACCCTTGTCCACATCGATCGTCCAGATAGCCGAGTCGCGGCGCTGTCCACGCACAAGTCCCACGCCAGTCTTCATGACGGCGAACAGAAAGATATAGAGCAGGGCGACCAGGACGATGCGGCCTGCAAAAAGGACGATATCGATGTTCATAAGCGACTATCCCCTAAATTCAAAGGTACTCAGGCCAAACGTCAGCAGATCGCCGTTGCGCAGCGGGCAGCGCGTAATGCGGCGGTTGTTGACGAGCGTGCCGTTGGTGGAATTGAGATCCTCGATCGACCAATCCGAGCCCGTAAAGGTGAGCTGGGCGTGGCGGCGCGACACGTTGGGGTCGCGCAGGGCAATGTCGGAAACTGAGCGCTCGCGACCGATGGTCACCTGTGCGGAGGTGATGCTATGGCTCTCGCCGCTCACGACGTCGACGAGCTGGGCGAGCGGACGCTGCGGGGCGCGAGTGCTCGCCATGTTGGAGGCGATGCCGGCTGCGGCGCCTAGGCCCACGGCGGCACCGGTCGCGGCGGCTCCGCCCATGCCGGCAAGCGCGTCGCGCGAGACGGTCTGCGGCACCGGGATGGGTGC
>WGSR01000261.1 GCA_014871545.1 Collinsella sp.
GGAGCTTCGGTTTTGCGCGCTCAAGCAGCTGTTTGTGACGGCAGCAGTCATCTCGCTCGAGACCACGGTGCTCTCGGCCCTGCCACTGGGCTTCAACAACCTGATGCACGGGTATTTTCGCACGCTGTGCGTGGGCTACGGCCTGTATGCTGTGGGTAATACGGTGATGCTCATCTTGCTGTACTTTACCGACTACAAGGGTGCCGTGCTTGCTTCCGGGCTGTTCGCGGGCGTGGCGGGGCTGGCGACCATCGTCTCGCTGTTCTTTCCGCAGCAGTTTTATGGCTTTGGCTTTTTGCTCGGCGCGGCACTGTTTTTTATTGTGGCGCTCATGCGGCTCGATACCTATACCGCCAACTTGCCGTATCGTATCCTGAGTCAGCAGCCCATTGTGGCGACCGACAAGACGGGTCGCTTTACGGAGCTGGGCTGCTTGCTCGACCGTGCCGAACAGCGTTACGAGGAGCTGCGTCTAGAGGGCGAGCCGCATGGTGCGTTTGAGCGCACGGTTGTTCGCGTGTTTCGCAATCGTTGGGGAGGTCCTGATGACCGATAGGATGATATCGCGTCGCCGCTTGATCGAGGCGGCTGCCGGCACATTGCTGCTTTCGGGCTGCTCTTCGCAGGACGAATCCTCGACAAAAAAGACCAAGAAGCAGGACAAGATTAAAAAGGCCGATGCGTCTAGCGAGACCAAGCATCTTCGCGACAAGGATGAGCTGTACGAGGTTTACGACGACTCTGGCATCGTATGCATGTACCTGACGGTCTCGCGCGGCAATAGCTCCGAGAACACCGATCATAGCTGGACCGAGATCAATACCTACTCGGTCTACGACTATGCCGACATGGGCGTGACACGCTATCAGGTTATGGGCCTGCTGCAGCCAGGCGATGATAAGGGCCCCGTTGCTGGCGAGGTGGGCTATGGCGAGGAGGCACCCAACGCCACGGTGCAGGTGCGCGGTCAGACGTCGAGTACCTATACGCAAAAGAACTACAAGGTGGTGCTCAAAAAGGGCAAGGGCACGTGGCGCCAGCAGCGTGCGATTGCGCTTAACAAGCACATGGGCGAGGGCATGCGCTTTCGTAACAAGATGGCCTACGATCTGATTCGTGGCATTCCCCAGATGATGGGCCTGCGCACGCAGTTTGTGCACTTATGGGTGTGCGACCAGACCGAAAAATCTAACGACACCTTTGAGGACTACGGACTGTTTACGCAGGTCGAGCAGCTCAACAAGACGGCGCTCAAGGCCCACGGTTTGGATAAGAGCGGGCATCTCTATAAGGTGAACAGCTTCGATTTCCATCGCTTCGAAGACACCATTAAGCTCACCGATGACCCCGACTATAACCAGACGGCGTTTGAGGGCATGCTCGAGATTAAGGGCGATTCGGACCATACCAAGTTGATCGAGATGCTCGACGCGCTCAACGACGATACGCAAAAGATCGACGATGTGCTCGACACCTACTTCGATACCGAGAACCTGGTCTATTGGATGGCGTTTCAGATCTTGACGGGCAATTGCGATACGCAGAACCGTAACTGCTATCTGTACAGCCCGCTTAACTCCAAGGTCTGGTACATCCTGGATTGGGACAACGACGGCATGCTGCGCAAGTTCGAGTTGAGCCTGACGGGATTCTCGGATTATGCGAGCTGGGAGCGCGGCGTGAGCAACTACTGGGGCAACGTGCTATTTAACCGCGCGTTGCGCAGCAAGTCGTTCCGCAGCGAGCTCGATAGCGCCGTGAAGGACCTGCGCTCGTATTTGACCGAAGAGCGTCTGAGCAAGATGGTCGAGCATTATCGCGAGGTCACGGAGCCGCTCGTCTTTGCTGCGCCCGACCTGGAGAATCTGCCCGTGACCAAGGACGAATACAAGCAGATTGCCGCGGCGATTCCTTCCGAGATCGAGGAGAACTATAAGAGCTATCGCGAGAGCTATAAGAAGCCCATGCCGTTCTACATTGGCGTGCCGCAGATCGATAACGGTAAGCTGCGCGTGAATTGGGACGCGTCGTACGACTTTAAGGCGCGCGACATTCGCTATACCGTGGAGCTTGCGCGCGATTACGCCATTACTGACGTGATCTTTAAGGCCGAGGACGTGCTGCTGCCGGAGGTAACGTGCGATGCGCCCGATACCGGCCAGTACTTTGTGCGCGTGCGTGCCACCAACTCCGACGGCTATACGCAAGATGCGTTTGACTACTATGTGACCGATGACGGTAAACAGTACGGCATGAAGTGTTTTTACGTGCAGGACGGCGGTAAGGTCGTGGAGGACACGTATGAGGAGGGCTAGCGCGCTGCTTGAGCGTCTGGCGGCTCCGCCCGTGCGAACCACGCAGGAGCGTTACCGCCATGAGCTCAAATATCTCATTAACGAGGGCGAGCA
>WGSR01000262.1 GCA_014871545.1 Collinsella sp.
CTGCGTCCCTGTCGTTGGCGAGGACCCATATATTGACCTCCAGGTATGTCGTGCCGGACGGTGGATGTACCGTCGGGGCAGGATGGACATAAGTTATTACACGATAAACCAAACGGGGCGCGCGAGGCCTCGTGTATGCTGGAAGACGGCATTTTTCAGAGTGAATGCATACCTTGGTAAGGAGTTTGCCGATGGCGATTCGGACGATGGGGCCGAGCGGACAATACGAGACTGGATTGGATGCTGCCGGTGCGGCGCTGCCCGAGCTGCTGGCGCCGGCGGGCGGACTCGACCAGATGCTTGCGGCCATCGCCGCGGGTGCCGATGCCATCTATGCGGGGTTGGGCGGCTTTAACGCCCGCGTGAGCGCGCACGGTTTTACCGATGACGAGTTTGCGCGCGGCTGCGCCGTGGCGCATGTCCATGGCGTGCGTGTGTACGTGACGCTCAACGTGTTCGTGTTTGACGATGAGTTGTCCGACGCGGTGGCGTTGGGAGCTCATGCACTGGAGCTGGGCGCCGATGCTCTGATTGTCGCCGATGCCGGGCTGGCTTGTGTACTGCGCACGGCGATTCCCGGGGTCGAGATTCACCTGTCCACGCAGGCGGGCGTTCATAGCGAAGGCGCCGTGCGGCTTGCCGCCGATGAGCTGGGTGTCGAGCGCGTGACGACGGCACGCGAGCTGACGGTCGACGAGATTGCGGCGCTATGTGCCACGGGCGTGCCCATCGAGGTATTCTGCCACGGTGCGATTTGCATCGGCTATTCGGGGGCGTGCGAGTTCTCGGCCCTGCGGCGTGGGCGCTCGGCGATGCGCGGCGACTGCACGCAGCCGTGCCGTCTGGCGTACGACCTGGTGGACGAGGCGGGACAGAGCGTTGTCGCCGTCGAGGGAGATCGCCTGCTGTGCCCGCGCGACTATCTGGGTATTGCGCATCTGCCCGAGCTTGTAGATGCCGGGGTGGCGTCGCTCAAGATCGAGGGGCGCATGAAGAACCCCGATTACGTATTCAACGTGGTGCGGGTGTGGCGCCGGGCGCTCGATATGCTGTGCGACGGCGCGTGGGACCCCGGTGCCGTGGAAGAGCTTGAACGCGAGCTGGGAAGGTCGTTTAACCGTGGGTTTACCGATGCGTACCTGCGGGGGCGTTCGGGTGCCGAACTGATGAGCTTTGAGCGCGCAATTAACCAGGGCGTGCGCGTGGGGCGCTTGGTCGCTGTGGGCCACGAAGAGGTGACCGTTGAGCTCGACGCCGCCGTGGCGGCGGGTGATACGCTCGAGATTCGGTTCTATCCGGGTGTCGACGCGCGTCCCGATGTGCCCAAGCGCTGGCCGCAGGTGCCCTGTCCGGTGGATGCCGCAGCGGGGGAGCGCGTCGTCGTGCATTGCAAGCGTAAGGTGGACACGGGCTGCGAGGTGTACCTGATTCGCAGCGCCGGCGTGTTGGATCAGACGGCGGCGGTGTTGGAGCGCATGCGGGCCGAGACGGATGCGATAGCGCCCGTTGCGCGTGCCGTTGAGGTGCTGCCCTTTGAGGGCATTGCGGTGGATGGCGGTGCGTCGACGGAGTTGGTGGAGTGCGCGGTTCCCGCTCGCATGGTTTTTGCTTGGCAGCTGATGGATGCCGACCCGCGCGGAGAACTTGATTTATCCGACGCCGTTGTGGTGCTTGACGAGGTGTGCCGCACGGGTGACGCTGACCGGACCCGCTCACTGATGCAGCGTGCCGGGCGCGTCGTCTGCCGTAACCTGGGACAGGTGGTGATCGCTCGCGAGCTGGGCGTGACGTTTGACGTGGCGGCACCGGTGTTCTGCGCGAATCGGGCCACGCTTACCTGGCTGCGCGGACTCGGTGCGGGGCGGGTATACTTGCCGGCCGAGTTGCTCGGCAATGATGCGGAGCGTATTGCCGAACTGGCTGCTGAACCCGGCGTCTTGGGTCCGGTCGACGCCGACCGTCCCGAGCTTATGGTGTGCGAGCACTGCCTGCTGACCGCCGAGGGCGTCTGCGCCACCGATGCGACGGGGCAGGTCCATTGTCGTGACTGCTCGCGCCGTCAGCAGGCGCGCTTTTTGGTCGAACGTGACGGCACGCATTTGCCGGTCGCCGTCGATGCATGCGGCAGGACGAGGATTTTGCTGTCGTAGGTGCCGCGTCGCGTCAGTTTGTTATCATATGAGAGTTTATGGACTTCCAGCACCGCCGTATCCGGTGAGGGTGCTATAGCAAAAGGAGGATACCCAATGCTGTCTGTTGACGAGCAAATGCGTTTCATCACCTCGGGCGCCGCGCAGATCGTTCCCGAGGCCGACCTTCGCAAGAAGCTTGAGAAGGGCGAGCCCCTCAACATCAAGCTCGGCGTCGACCCCACCAGCCCCGACCTGCACCTGGGCCATGCCGTGCC
>WGSR01000263.1 GCA_014871545.1 Collinsella sp.
ATCGTAAAGTCGGTCTTCTCGAGCTCCTCGAGCACGCGAGCGATAGCAGAGCGATGATCGGGGAAAGGGGCCTCCTCGGTTTGCTTGGCGCCACCGTTCTCGGAGTGACCAAAGATGCCCATGTCCGATCCGATACGCTCGCAGTTGCCCTTGGCGAAAACCTTGCGGGTATCGGTATCCAAAAGCTGATATTTAAGGCTTGAGCTGCCGGCGTTGACAACAAGTACGTTCATGAGACTCCTTCGCAGTGCAATACGGTCGACGCAGGCCCCTTAAGGCGGCCGCATTTTAATAAGAAGTTATCATATCTTGATAAATAGATATCAGCATATCGCCCAACGAGCGCAAAAGAGGGGCCGAACGGCGCTCGGTCGTCCAGCCCCTCCCCTCTTGCAATTACTTGCCGTTGACGATGCGCTCGACGTCGGAAGCGATCATGAACTCCTCGTCCGTAGGGATGACGAAAATCTTGACCTTGGAATCCTTGGCGGACAGGCACCAAGCGCCGTCGCCACGCAGGGCATTACGGGCGTGATCCATCTTGACGCCCATAAAGGCCAGACGATCGGCCACGCCAGCGCGAACGGCCGGAGCGTGCTCGCCGATGCCGGCGGTAAAGACCAGGGTGTCCATGCCGCACATGGAGGTGGCCATCTCGGCGGCCTTAGCGGCAATCTTGTAGACGAACATATCGAAGGCGAGCTGAGCCTCGGGGTCACCAGCAGCGGCGAGCTCCTCAACGTTGCGGCAGTCGTTGGTCTTGCCACCGGTCACAGCCAAAAGGCCAGACTTCTTGTTCATCATCTCGTCGACCTCGTCGAAGGTGTAGCCACCCTCGCGCTGCAGGTAGCACACGGTAGCCGGGTCGATGGAGCCGCAGCGGGTGCCCATCATGACGCCGTCGAGCGGCGTCAAGCCCATGGTGGTGTCCATGCACTTGCCGTCCTCGATGGCGCACAGGGAAGCGCCGGAGCCGATATGGCACACGACGACCTTGCGGGCCTCGCCGTTGGTCATCTCGGCGACCTTCTTGGAGATGTAGCGATAGCTGGTGCCGTGGGCACCGTACTTACGGATGTGCAGCTTGTCGCAAACATCCTTGGGAAGGGCGTAGGTCTTGGCGACCTCGGGCATGTTGAAGTGGAAAGCGGTGTCGTAGACCGTGACGTTGGGCAGATCGGGATACTGCTCCAGGCAGTACTCGATAACGTTGGCCTCGGGGTTGTTGTGCAGCGGCGCCAGCGGGGCGACCTCGCGAATCTTGGCGAGGACGTCCTCGTCGACGAGGGAGGAATCACCAAAGTACCAACCGCCCTGAACGATACGGTGGCCGATGCCCTCGATCTTGACGCCGTTGGCCTCAAGGTCCTTCAGGACGACCTCGATGGCGACCTTGTGGTCGGGGAACTCGATGTTCTCGGTCACCTTCTTGGAGCCATTGGCAGCATGGGTGAAGGTACCACCGGTAAAGCAGACGCGCTCGCAGGAGCCCTTTGCGGACACCTTATGGGACTTGGTGTCGATGACCTGATACTTAAGGGTCGAAGATCCCGCGTTGACGACCAGAACGTTCATGTGTCTCCCTACTAACAGGCGGTGTGGCGCCGCCAGGTTACATACGCTTCAATAATAAACCCAAACGCCCTCGCGCTCGGGTTTATTGCGTTGATATATAAGTTATCGGTGCCTAAATACTCATGGCCTTTGACTTGTAAGACGAAATAGCGCGGGGATATACACCAGGGAAGAAATCCCGAGCGCAACAAGCAATACGACTCGAATGCCCGCGATGCTGCTCAACGCAGCATTGAACAGATAGAAAAGGATGGCACCCACCGCCACCATCTGGCTTTGGACCGAAATCAGTGAACAGCGCATCGAAGAATCGACAGCATTTTGAAAAATTGAGTATTTAATTGGAGCAAATAACGAGTACGCGACCGTCTGCAGTACATAGAACACGGGCAGCAAATAGACCGGAGTAAAGGGAATCAAAAACAGAGCAGCCAGGGAAAGGCGCACGATGCCGCAAATACGCGCAAAACGGCCCTTGTCGACATGAGCAATCACACTGGGCACAATAAGCCCCATGGAGGCCGAGGCAAGAAGCTGGACCGCAATGATCACACCCGAAGCGACGGCATTCATTCCGCGACCCGCAAGCAACAGTGAGAAAAAGTCTTCCAGGGCGACAAAAGCAAATGCCTGAGAGCAGTCCATGATGAACGCTGAACGAAGAATGCCGTTACGCGCAATAGCGGCACCGATCATCTTCGGGCTAATTCCACGCTTAGGTGTCGCTGCAGTGTCCCCTCTTCGCATCTCAGGAATGCAGACAACGACAACCAACGTCAACACCATTGCGATGATATCTGCC
>WGSR01000264.1 GCA_014871545.1 Collinsella sp.
TTCCACTGCTCGAGTTCGGAGATAAAGCCGTCGATCGCCTCGTCCATAACAGCGGTGACGGCGGCGTCCATGTCGGCGAAGTAGTGGTAGAACAATGAACGCGTGCAGCCGGCTCGCTTGGTCACGGCCGATACCGATAGGTGGGACACGCCCAGTTCGGAGCTTACGGTGCGCACGGCATCGAGGATCTCGCGACGGCGTTCGTCGCCCGTCAGGCGCTTTGCCGCGCTGTCGGGCGCGGGGACGGCGTCGGCCACAGAGGTATCTGCTGTGTTGCTGCCCATGTTTTGCCGCCTTTCATCCTCTTTTGCCTGACCGTTCGCCTAACAGTCTTGAATATTGTTGACGGTTCGTCAATACTATTTTTGACACAATGTCAACAATGGCGGGTGAACGGCATGGGGGCATGCCCGGCCTGCAAAAAAAGAGGGGTGCCGCGGTCTCGCCGGGCTGTGGCAAGAGAAGGGACAACCATGATTCTCAACGGACCGGGGATTAGCTATACCGAGCCCGACATCGGCTCGGAGTTCGTGCCGCCGCTGCCGGAGCATCCGCGCGAGGCCATCGTCAAGCTGTGCGAGCACTGCACCAACCGCCTGCTGCATCGCGACGAGCTGCTGGGCTACGAGTACTGGTCGTTTGCCGAGGCCGCAACCGACGAGCAGGCCGAAGTGCTCTGCAAGATGAAGATGCGCCGTCCCTATACACTGCCCGAGATGGTCAAGCTCACCGGCATGCCCGAGGCTGATATCGAGAAGATGCTCGACGACATGAGCTACACGGGCCTGCTCGAGTACAACTGGGAAAACCCCGAGCGCGCCAAGCAGTGGGTGCTGCCCATGCTGGTGCCGGGTTCCGCTGAGTTTCTCAACATGCGCGTGAGCCAGCTCGAGGAGCACCCGGTCTATGCCAAGTTCTTTGAGCAGGCGTCCAAGGGACCGCTGTCCAAGGCCACGCCGATGGTGCCGCCCGGTGGTGCCGGCATCGGCATGCATGTCATTCCGGTCGAGAAGGCCATCGACGCCGCGAGCACCTCGGTGCCGATCGAGCATATTGAGCATTGGCTCGACAAATACGATGGCAAATATGCCGCTAGCACCTGCAGCTGCCGCGCGAGCCGTCGCGTGATGGGTGAGGGCTGCGCCGACGACCCGGCCGATTGGTGCATCGCCGTGGGCGATATGGCCGACTACGTGGTCGAGACCGACCGCGGCCATTATGTAACGCGCGACGAGGTTTACGACATCTTGCGCCAGGCCGAGGACAACGGCTTTGTGCACCAGATCACCAACATCGACGGCGAGAACAAGATCTTCGCCATCTGCAACTGCAACGTCAACGTGTGCTATGCCCTGCGCACCTCGCAGCTGTTCAACACGCCCAACCTGTCGCGCTCGGCCTATGTCGCCAAGGTCGAGAAGGACAAGTGCGTTGCCTGCGGTCGCTGCGTTGAGGTGTGTCCGGCCGGCGCTGCCAAGCTGGGCCAGAAGCTCTGCAGCAAAAAGGCGGGCGGACAGGTGCCCGAGTATCCGCGCCAGGAGCTGCCCGACGCCACCAAGTGGGACCACACCAAGTGGTCGCCCAACTACCGCAACGACAACCGCATCGAGACGCATGAGTCCGGCACCGCTCCCTGCAAGACGGCCTGCCCCGCGCATGTCGCCGTTCAGGGCTATTTGAAGCTCGCGGCTCAGGGTCGCTATGACGAGGCGCTGGCGCTCATCAAGCGCGAGAACCCGCTACCCGCCATCTGCGGCCGTGTGTGCAATCGCCGCTGCGAGGATGCCTGCGCCCGCGGCCGTGTGGACGCCGCCGTGGCCATCGACGAGGTCAAGAAGTTCATCGCCCAGCGCGATCTGGATGCCGCGACCCGCTACGTCCCGCCCGTGGTGACGCCGACGCGCGCTGGCGGCTTCGACCAGAAGATCGCCATTATCGGTGCCGGCCCGGCCGGTCTGTCCTGCGCTTTCTACCTGGCTGAGAAGGGCTATAAGCCCGTCGTATTCGAGAAGAACGAGCGCCCGGGCGGCATGCTCACCTACGGTATTCCCAGCTTTAAGCTGCAGAAGGACGTTATCGAGGCCGAGGTCGAGATCATTCGCCTGATGGGTGCCGAGTTCCGCTATGGCGTGGAAGTCGGTCGCGATGTGACGCTCGACGAGCTGCGCGAGCAGGGCTTTAAGGCCTTTTATGTTGCCATCGGCTGCCAGGGCGGCCGCCTTGCCGGTATTCCGGGCGAGGACGCCGAGGACGTGACCGTGGCCGTCGACTTCTTGCGCAAGGTCAACAGCGGCAAGATCGACGCGCTGCCCGGCCGCACTATCGTGGTGGGCGGCGGCAACGTGGCCATCGACGTGGCCCGCAACGCCTGCCGCC
>WGSR01000265.1 GCA_014871545.1 Collinsella sp.
ACCGATACGATCTTTCTCATAGCATCACGCCGATCGCAGCATGGCGCCCACAGGTGCCGTCCTCGTTACGGTAGGAATAAAAGCGGTCGTTCTGACGCACGGTCGAAAGCTGGGTATCCACGATATTATCCGCGTCGACACCGACATCTACCAGCGCCTCGCGAATGGCAGCGGAAAGATCGAGCATGCGAGAGGTATTCGCATCGATGCAAGAGAACTCGGCGGCAAAGCGATCCATGAGTTCCTGGGATACCTCATATTCGTCACCCAAGATATGGGGGCCGATATAGGCGGAAACGTCGCCCGCATCGCAGCCGGCAGCATCGCAAAGCGCCTGGCACGCCTTGGCGGAAATACGTGCAATCGTGCCCTTCCAACCGGAGTGCACCACGGCAAATCCGCCGGGGGCCACCAGCACCACGGGAACGCAGTCGGCAAAGCAGAGCAGCACGGGCACGTTATGCGCCGTGCAGACGATGGCATCACAGCCCTCGGCAATCTGCTCGCGAACGTCCTCAAGGTCATCGGCGCCGTTCGAGGTCACCGCAACGATATGATCACCATGGACCTGATTGGGAACGAGCAGGTTGTGCTCGCACTCGGCGGCACCCATAGCCTCGAGCGCACGACAACGATTTTCTTGAACAGCAAAGGGGTCATCGCCAACATGCGAGCCCAAGTTGAGTGAGGAGTACGCATCTTCGGAAACGCCACCGGCGCGCTCGGTGAAGGCAAAGCGAACATCGGATGTCGCGCCCTCCACCAACGTAACTCCATCATGGTCGACACGCGAAACTTTGTCCGCACGTGCTGCCATACTAAAGCCTCCTAATAACACAAGTACCGCGGCATCGCCGCTACAGCCCGCGTTTATACGGCTGTCATACTTCTCTAAAAGGATACCTGCTGCGCTGAAGGCAATCGTAAAGGGAACGTAAAGAGATTGGAGGTTCTAGTTTACAAAGTCGAAATAAAAAGGGCGCGTCCATACGGACACGCCCCTGTGCACAACAATGCAAAGAACGACTTAGAAGCTACCGCGCTTCAGGAAGTCGGGAAGCTCGAACTGATCGTTGCCGAAGTTAGGAAGCTCGGTGCCACCGACGTTGCGGGTCGGAGCGGCCTGAGCCGGGCTCGTGGCAGGAGCGGTGCGCTGCGGCTCAGCGGAGGCAGCGGCCTTGCTCTGAGACTGCTGAGCAGCAAAGAGCTCGTCCTGACGGTTGACGTTGGAGTCGGAGAAGCCCGTAGCGATGACGGTGATACGCACCTGATCGCCCAGGGACTCGTCGACAACGGTACCGAAGATGATGTTGGCCTCGGGGTCGACGGCGTTGGCGACAACGTCGGCGGCGTCGCTGATCTCCTGGATGCCCAGGTCCTTGGAACCGGCGATGGAGAGCAGCACGCGCGTGGCACCATCGATGGAGCTCTCGAGCAGCGGGCTGGAGATGGCCTGCTGGGCAGCGTCGACGGCACGGGTGTCCCCAGAAGAGGTACCGATACCCATCATGGCGGTACCGGCCTGCTTCATGATGGTCTTAACATCGGCGAAGTCCAGGTTGATGATACCGGGGACGGTGATGAGGTCGGTGATGCCCTGGGTGCCCTGGGAAAGGACGCCATCGGCAATCGCGAAGGCCTCGAGCATGGTGGTCTTCTTCTCGGCGATGTCGAGCAGCTTATCGTTAGGGATGACGATCATGGTGTCGACGCAATCGGAGAGGGTCTTAATGCCCTCCTCGGCGCTCTTCTTGCGCTTGCGGCCCTCGAAGGTGAAGGGCTTGGTCACGACGGCGACGGTCAGCGCACCGACCTCGTTCATCGCGATATCGGCAACGATGGGAGCAGCGCCGGTACCGGTGCCACCGCCCTCGCCGCAGGTGATGAACACCATGTCGGCGCCAGCGAGCGCCTCGGCAATGTCGTCGCGGGACTCATCGGCAGCCTTGCGGCCAACCTCGGGGTTGGCGCCGGCGCCCAGGCCGCGGGTAAGGTCGGTGCCGATGTGCACCTTGATATCGGCATCAGAGATCGCGAGTGCCTGAGCATCGGTGTTGATGGCAACAAACTCGACGCCGCGGATGCCCTCTTCGATCATTCGATTGACCGCGTTGGTACCGCCGCCGCCGACGCCGACCACCTTAATGACGGCAAGGTAGTTGTTGATCTCTGTCTCGTGCATGTCGGTCCTCCGAACAAAGGTTATAGCCATAGCATGGGTCGACCCCTGCGCACATTAACCTTCAGGTTGAAAGTAAATGCAAAGGTAAACCGTATTATGTTTGCACATTATGAACGTATCAGTCAAATAATTGACCGTGAAAACCAAACAAACCAGATAAACGGCGTGGTATGGCCCCTCAACAAAGC
>WGSR01000266.1 GCA_014871545.1 Collinsella sp.
GCGTGCCCGAGTCCACGATCGGCCTCATGCGCAGCCTGCTCGAGTGCGCCGACTATGCGGTGCCAAACTACACCGAGGCGTGCCTGCTCACCGATACGCCCATTGCCGAGCAAATCACGCCCGATAAGGGCCGCGCTCTTGTGGATGCCGTGCGTGCCTTGGGCGCCAAGTCGGTGGTCATTACGAGCGCTGTGGTCGACGGTGCGAATGTCGTCATCGGTTACGACCATGTGGCGGGGGAGTACTTCACGATTCCCTTCGACCTGATCCCGGTTTACTTCCCGGGCACGGGCGACACGTTCTCGGCGGTGCTTGTCGGCCGCGTTATGGCTGGTTGGAGCCTGCAGCGCGCGACGAGCGATGCCATGCGCGTGGTAGCCGAGCTTATCGAGCGCAATGCCGACCAGGAAGACAAGTCCGCCGGCCTTCCCATCGAGGCCTGCCTGGATGTGATCGACCATGAGTAACGCTGGCGAGGGCGGCATCAGGCCTGCGGGCGAGAGCAAGCCGCTCGGCGCGCCGCGAGGCAAGCGTCCGCGTATCCGCGTGAGCTGCGTGGACCAGCTGGGTGCGTGCCGTTGTCACCATGGTCACAAGCCGGGCGACGTTTTTGACTTCGACCGAGACCGCGGCAAGATGTGCGCCATGGCCTGCCATGTGGGCTTTCCCTATATCGATATCCTGCGCTATGGCGGGACCGTGCCTGGAAACGAGCCCGGCACGGCAAAGTTCTGCTGCCCCGAAGTCGATACGCTGAACGTCTGGCTTGCCGAGATCGTTGACGAGTAGTCGAGCGCAATGTGGCAAAGGGACAGCCCCTTTGACACATTCGCCGGTGGTGCCCCTTCTTTTGCTTATAATCTCAAATCTCTGCATTTCATTTGATTTTAGGTTCTAAAAATTCTGCGTTTCATCGATAATCAAGCGTATAAAACTTTGCATTTCATTTGATGACACTGAGGAGAGAGCCTATGCTGCGCAGGAAAATAGCGGCAGAGCTGGAGCGTTGGCTGAAGTCTTCCGAGCAAAAGGCCTTGTTCATTACGGGTTCTCGCCAGATTGGCAAAAGCTATTCGATTCGCGCATTTGGCAAAGCCAACCATGCAACCTACATCGAGCTTAACCTCATGGAAAATCGCCAGGCAAAAGATGCTCTTCTCGAGGCGCGGGATGCCGATGATTTCATCAGCAGGGTGACGCTTCTTTCGGGAAAGTCGATTGCACCAGGCAAAACGCTCGTGTTTATCGATGAGGTCCAAGAGGCCCCCGACATCATGACGATGGCAAAGTTCCTTGTTGAGGACGGGAGGTGCCGCTGGGCGTTTTCGGGGTCAATGCTCGGGACTCAGTTCAAGGGCGTCAGGTCCTATCCCGTGGGGTATGTCCACGAGCTTAGGATGTTCCCGCTCGATTTTGAGGAGTTTTGCTGGGCAACCGGGGTGAGCGAGGGGGCTCTCCAAACGATACGTGACGCGTGTATCAGCGAGAGGCCCATTCCTGATTACATTCATGACGCGATGATGGCAAACTTCAGGACCTATACCGTTGTCGGCGGAATGCCGGAGGTCGTGCAGCGTTTCCTTGACACGCAGGGCGACCTTGCCTCTGTTCGTCAGCTACAGTTAGAGCTCAACGAACAGTACCGGCGGGATATCTTCAAGTATGCAAGCGGGCGAGCCCTTCAGGTACAGAGCATCTACGATCAGCTCCCTATTATGCTTGAGGGCGAACACAAGCGTTTCGTGCTCAATTCCATTGACCCCAAGGCTCACTACGAGAAGTACCAGCGAGATTTTGTCTGGCTTGCCGATGCCGGCGTTGCTCTCAAAGCCGATATCGTAACCGAGCCAAAGTCGCCCCTGCTCAAGACGGCACGGCCATCGCAGTTCAAGCTATACCAATCGGATACGGGCATGTTGATGGCGCGCTACCCCGTTGGAGTCGCCCAAGCGGCGTATCTTGATAGCAAGGAGCCCAATCTGGGCGGCATTTACGAAAACGTGGTGGCCCAGCAGCTGGCTGCCCAAAATCGCCAGCTTTACTACTATCAGACAAAAAAGCGCGGTGAAGTGGACTTTGTGGTCGATGGACCGGATGGGACGGCTGTTCCGATCGAGGTTAAATCGGGCTCCTATTACCACGCGCACGCTGCGCTCGGTCATGTGCTTGATACGGCTGAATATGGCGTAAGGCTCGGGATTGTTTTCTCGAAAGGCAACGTTGAGCGCAACGGAGCGGTTCTCTATTTGCCGCTATATGCGACCTGGGCCCTTTCGGATGTTTTGGGCGACTCCTGCGCCGAGGGGATAAAGCTGGAGGTCAAGCCGGTCTAGGGCCAGTCCCGGATGTGACAAAGGGACAGTCC